>NZ_JBHVFF010000248.1:0-13433 GCF_042801895.1 Streptomyces sp. NPDC057543
ATGTGAGGAGCCGGACGCGCTAGACGGCTCGACAGCGCGAAGGCGCAACGGCGCGAAGACTCAACGGCTCGACAGCTCAATGGCTCGACGGCTCAACAAACGGTTCATCGACTCGGGGAGGACAAACCATGGGCGTCACACTCGCCAAGGGAGGCAACGTCTCCCTCTCCAAGGCCGCACCCAACCTCACCCAGGTGCTGGTCGGGCTCGGCTGGGACGCACGATCCACCACGGGAGCCGACTTCGACCTCGACGCCAGCGCGCTGCTGTGCCAGTCGGGCCGGGTGCTCGGCGACGAATGGTTCGTGTTCTACAACAACCTCAAGAGCCCCGACGGCTCCGTGGAGCACACCGGCGACAACCTCACGGGTGAGGGCGAGGGCGACGACGAGTCGGTCATCGTGAATCTCACTCAGGTACCCGCGCACTGCGACAAGATCATTTTTCCGGTCTCGATCCATGAGGCGGACAATCGAGGACAGACCTTCGGCCAGGTCAGCAACGCGTTCATCCGCGTGGTGAACCAGGCGGACGGCCAGGAACTCGCGCGCTACGACCTCACCGAGGACGCCTCGACGGAAACGGCGATGATCTTCGGCGAGCTCTATCGGTACAACGGCGAGTGGAAGTTCCGTGCAGTGGGACAGGGGTACGCGTCCGGACTGCGCGGCATCGCTCTAGACTTCGGGGTCAACGTTTCGTAAAGCCGCGCACGCGCGGGGGAGCCCCGTACACACCCGGGGGAGACCCGTTACACACACGATGGGGTAGCCAGTGCTTTTGAAAACCTTCGGCTGGTCGTTCGCGATTACCGCGCTCGGCCTGGTCGCAGCGGTGATCTACGGGGGGTGGGAAGCCTTCGGCGTGGTCGCGATTCTTTCCGTCCTCGAGATCTCGCTGTCCTTCGACAACGCGGTGGTCAACGCCGGAATCCTGAAGAAGATGAATGCCTTCTGGCAGAAGATCTTCCTCACGGTCGGTGTGCTCATCGCGGTCTTCGGCATGCGGCTGGTGTTCCCCGTCGTGATCGTGGCCATCACCGCCAAGATGGGCCCGATCGAAGCGGTCGACCTCTCGTTCAATCAGCCCGACCGCTATCAGGAACTGGTCACGGACGCCCATCCGGCGATTGCCGCGTTCGGTGGCATGTTCCTGCTGATGATCTTCCTCGACTTCATTTTCGAGGACCGTGACATCCAGTGGCTGCGCTGGATCGAGCGCCCGCTCGCCAGGCTCGGCAAGGTCGACATGCTGTCGGTCTGCATCGCGCTGGTCGTGCTGCTGATCACGTCCATGACCTTCGCGACGAGCGCGCACCAGCACGGCGGCGGCCACGCCGACAAGGCGGAGACCGTCCTGCTCGCCGGAATCGCGGGCCTGATCACCTACCTCATCGTCGGCGGACTCTCCGGCTTCTTCGAGAACAAGCTGGAGGAAGAGGAGGAGCGGGAGCACGAGGCGGAGGACGAGGCCAGGAAGACCGGCAAGAAGATCTCCGCGATCGCGCTCTCCGGCAAGGCCGCGTTCTTCATGTTCCTCTACCTGGAAGTGCTCGACGCGTCCTTCTCGTTCGACGGCGTCATCGGTGCCTTCGCCATCACCAACAACATTGTGCTGATGGCCCTCGGCCTCGGTATCGGCGCCATGTACGTCCGTTCGCTCACGGTCTACCTGGTCCGCCAGGGCACCCTCGACGACTACGTCTACCTGGAGCACGGCGCCCACTACGCCATCGGCGCACTGGCCGTCATCCTCCTCGTCACCATCCAGTACCAGATCAACGAGATCATCACCGGTCTCGTCGGCGTCGTGCTGATCGGCTGGTCCTTCTGGTCCTCGGTGCGGCGCAACAAGGCGCTGGAGGCCGCGAGCGGGGGCGACGACGCGGGTTCCAAGGCAGAAGTCCCGTCCGGGGTGTGACCCGGTAGGGATTGAGGAACGCTCTCAGCGGGGCGGTCCGTACGGCGACGGTTCTCCGGGAACACCCGGGCCCGGCCCGGCGGCCGCCCCGCAGTGATGTGGGCGCCCGGTGCGACGCCGCAGGCCGGGGCACTTGTGTTTCTACCGATACGTGTGGGGGTTGGGGATGGCGTTCTGGGACAGCCTGTGGCCACGGAGAGAGGCGCAGTTCGAGTCGGGCAACGCGGCGACCAACTCCATCGTGCTCTCCAGGCGGCACGCCACGGTCTCACTGACCAAACAGGGTGCCGTGACCGGCAATCTGCGGGTCAACCTCTCCTGGCGGATGCGTACGTCCGACATCGAGGGAAGGTCGCGGCAGAGCGGCCGGCTGCTGCGGCCCATGAAGCTCTTCAAGCCCGATGTGGTCCAGGCGCACACCCAGGGCGTGGTCAATGTCGACCTGGACCTGGGCTGCATGTACGAGCTGAAGGACGGTACCAAGGGCGTGGTCCAGCCCCTGGGCAACCTCATAGGCGACCTGAACGCACCGCCGTACATCCGGCTCAGCGGGGACGACCGTTTCGGGGCGCCGTCGGGTGAGACCGTCTACGTCAATCTCGACCAGCGCGACCAGATCAAGCGGCTGCTGTTCTTCGTCTACATCTACGACCAGACGCCGGCCTTCGACCGTACGCACGCCAAGGTGACGCTCTACCCGGGCAACGGACCGCGGATCGAGATCGATCTCGACGAGCACGCCCCGGAGGCCCGCTCCTGCGCCGTGTTCACGGTGGAGAACGTCAAGGACGAGCTGATCGTGCGGCGCGAGGTGAAGTTCGTGTACGGGTTCCAGTCGGAGCTGGACCGGCTGTACGGCTGGGGCATGCAGTGGGGGCGCGGCTACAAGTCCCGGGCCTGAGGTCCGAGAGGGCGCAGGCCGTCTCGGGACCGTACGGGGTCGGGACCGTACGGGGTCGGGGCCGTACGAGCCTCAGGACCGTACGAACTGCGGCCCCTGCGGCGGCAGCACGAAGTTCGGGTCGGGGGCGGGCGCAGCCGCCGCGGCGGGCTGCGGGTAGCCGTAGGAGGGCTGGGCGGTGGCGGGCTGCGGATAGCCGTACGAGGGCTGGGGCACGGGCCCGGGAGCCGGCTGGGCCACCGCGGGCTGCGGGTAGCCGTACGCGGGCTGCTGGTGCTGGACCGTGATCTGCGCGTCCGGACCGGGCGCCGGTGCGGGCGGGAACGTGGGCGCGGGCGGCGGGAAGCCGGGCGCCGTCACGGGGGAGTGCGAGGGGGGCATGGCATGCGAAGGAGCGCCAACGGGCGAGGGCGCCGGATCGGGCTCCGCCGCGGCCTCCGCCTCATCCACCGAGATGCCGAAGGCGGTCGCCAGCCCCACCAGACCGGTCGGATAGCCCTGCCCCACAGCGCGGAATTTCCAGCCATCGCCGCGCCGGTAGAGCTCGCCGCAGATGATCGCCGTCTCCTCGCCGGTCTCCGGCCGCACGTCGAAGACGGCGAGCGGGTCCCCGCCCGCCGACGCCGCGTCGTACAGCAGGATGCGCAGATCGCGCACCTGGGCGAATGCGGCTCCGTCGGAGGACGCGGCGACGACCACCTGGTCGACCGAGGGGTCGAGTGCGCCGAGGTCGGCCTCGATGCTGTCCGTGAGCCCTTCGGGGACGCTGCGCTTCGGCAGCCGTCGTACCAGGCCGGAGGGGTGGCGGGGCTGGTTGTAGAAGACGAAGTCCTCGTCCGAGCGCACGCGGCCACCGGCTCCCAGCAGCAGGGCCGAGGCGTCCACATCCGGAACCCCGGCGCCCGGGGTCCAGCGCAGCACGGCCCGTACGGCCAAGGCGTCCAGAGGGACGTTCGAGCCCTTCACCATCGCGTGCGTCATGCCCGTCATCCTGCCTGCTGGCTGCCCGCGCGGACAACGCGGGGGTCGCACAGGATGTCTCGCCAATGCGTCGGAACCACGTCGGAACCACGTCGTCCGCAGGGCTCCGACCCGTCGGGAAATGGACGAGTTACCCGGAATTCATGCACGTGGGGAACTGCCGACACCCGCTCGTACGTACTATTACCGGCCATACGTTTTCCGGTCGGTCAGGTAGTTAGGGGGAATCACATGCGTCATTTCGGGCATATTGCGCCCGCTGTGCGAAAGGGTCTGTTCTTCCAGGAGCCGTGCGAGTTCGGCGCGGGCTCGTCGGCCCGCATGCTTTCGGCCGCCCTGGGAGCGACCCTGTACAGCCCTGCCACCAGGCCGAGACTTGCCGAGGACGTCATCAAGCAGGCCGGACGCGGGGTCGTCTCGATGGTGCTGTGCCTGGAGGATTCGATCGACGACTCCGAGGTCGTCGCCGCCGAGGAGAACCTGGTCAGGCAGTTCGCCGACCTCGCCGCGCGGGGCGCGGAGGTGCCTCTGCTCTTTATCCGGGTCCGGGAACCGGGCCAGATCGCCGATCTGGTGCAGCGGCTCGGCTCCACGGTCCGGTTGTTGTCTGGTTTTGTACTTCCCAAGTTCACCGAAGAGCGTGGCGTGCCTTTCATGGAAGCGCTCGTCAAGGCCGAAAAGGTGTGTGGGCAGCGGCTGTTCGCGATGCCGGTTCTCGAATCGCCCGAGTTGCTGCATCTGGAGACCCGCGCGGAAACTCTCCAGGGAATAGCCCGCACGGTCGACAAGTACCGCGAGCAAGTTCTCGCACTGCGGCTCGGCGTCACCGACTTCTGCTCGGCGTACGGGCTCCGCAGGGCGCCCGACATGACGGCGTACGACGTACAGATCGTCGGCGCCGTCATCGCCGACGTGGTCAATGTGCTGGGCCGCGCGGACGGCACGGGCTTCACGATCACCGGTCCGGTGTGGGAGTACTTCCGGCTCCAGGAGCGCATGTTCAAACCACAGCTGCGCCGCAGCCCCTTCCTGGAGGGCCGGGCCGAGGAACTGCGCACGGCGCTGATCGAGCACGACCTGGACGGGCTGCTGCGCGAGATCGAGCTCGACCGGGCCAACGGCCTGCTGGGCAAGACCTGCATCCACCCGTCACACGTCGCGCCGGTGCACGCGCTGTCCGTGGTCAGCCACGAGGAATTCAGCGACGCCCAGGACATCCTGCGGCCGGAACGCGGCGGCGGTGGCGTCCTGCGCTCCGTGTACACGAACAAGATGAACGAAGTGAAGCCGCACCGCGCCTGGGCCGAGCGGACCCTGCAACGGGCCGAGGTCTTCGGTGTGGCGAGGGAAGACGTCGGCTTCGTGGATCTGCTCGCCGCGGGCCTCGCGGAATGAGCGGGCGTTTCGGTGCGGGCGGGCGTTTCGAGACGGGCGGGCCCCGCGGCGGCAGCGGGCCTTGTGGGGGCATCGCGGTTCGTGGATCGCGGGTGAGAGCGCGGTCGCGAGTGCGAGTGCGAGCGCGTGGGCCTCGTGGAACGAGCGTGTCTCGATGAGCGAGCGCGCGGCAAGGAAAGAGACGGCGAACGTGGTGTGGTCGGGCAGCTGGGTGGCGGAGCGACTGGGTGTCGATCTCGTCGGCGACGGAAAGCCCGACGGCGACGGGGAGCTGAGAGAGCTGCTGGGCCTGGCCCTGCGCCGCAACCCCAAGCGGGCCCACCTGCTCGTGTCGAACGTGCTCGGCAAGCATGTGCCGCAGAAGCCTTCCGTGGTGTACGGCGCCGGCTTCGAGCTCGGCCGACGGGTGTACGCACTCCTCGGTGACGCCGAGGCCCGCCGGGCGGTCGTGCTCGGTTACGCGGAGACGGCCACCGGTCTCGGTCACGCGGTCGCCGACGGGCTCGGCGTGGCGTCGTACCTGCACTCGACGCGCCGCCCCGTCGACGGCGTCGAGCGGGCAGGCGGCTTCGAGGAATCGCACTCGCACGCAACCTCGCACCTGCTGCTCCCCGAGGACCCGAACCTGCTGGCGGGCGAGCGCGACCCGGCAGACGCGGGCGCGCCCGTGGCGGACGCGCCCCTGGTGCTGGTGGATGACGAGTTCTCCACGGGCAACACCGTGCTCAACACCATCCGGGCGCTGCACGAGCGGTACCCGCGGAGCCGGTACGTCATCGTCGCCCTGGTGGACATGCGGTCCGCGGCCGACCGGGGACGCCTGACCGAGTTCGCCGCGGAGATCGGCGCGCGCGTCGACCTGGTGGCGAGGAGCTCGGGCACGGTCGCCCTCCCGGAGGGCGTCCTGGAGAAGGGCCGGGAGCTGGTCGCCGCGCAGGAGAGCGCCGCTGCCACGAGCCCGGAAGCGGCCGGTTCCGCGGCCCGGGAAGCGGCCGCGGGGAGTGTTCGCCGGCCGTGCACCCGGGTGGACCTCCAGTGGCCCGCCGGTGTGCCCGACGGTGGCCGGCACGGATTCACCCCCGCCCACCGGGCCACCCTGGAACCGGCCCTCCCGGCCATGGCCACCCGCGTCGCCGCGGCACTGGGCGACGCCCGCCGCGTACTGATCCTCGGGTTCGAGGAGCTCATGTACGCCCCCCTCCGCCTGGGCACGGCCCTGGAGGACCGCATCGACGCGGAGGTGCGCTACTCCACCACCACGCGTTCCCCCGTCCTCGCCGTGGACGACCCCGGCTACGCGATACGCAGCCGGCTGGTCTTCCCGGCCCATGACAACCCGGCCGACGGACCCGGCGACCGGTACGCGTACAACGTCGCGGGCGCCGGTTTCGATGCCGTGGTCGTGGCCGTCGACTCCACCGCCGACACCCCCGAACTCCACGCCGCCGACGGCTTGTTGGCGCAGCTCGCCGCGCACACCGACCGCGTCCTGCTCGCGGTCGTTCCGTCGTACGTCCCGTCGGACGTCCGGCCGGGCCTTCCCCCACACGTCGCGTCGGACTTCCCCGCAGACGTCGCGTCGGACCTTCCCGTACACGTCGCGTCGGACCTCCCCTCGTACGTCTCCGAACGGCAGGAACCCCCCATGCTGCCCGAGCCCCTCCGCGGCCCCGCTTTCTCCTCCTACGCTCCGGACGACGTCGGCTGGCTGCTCCAGGACCTCTCGGACACCGAACTGGAGGCGCCCACCGAGGAACGCGAGGAGGCGATACAGAGCGGTGGCGCGCACTACGCCGAGTCGCTGCCCGTCGAATACCAGCCGTCCGCCCAGTACCAGGGCCTCTTCAAGGCCGCCCTGGAGCTGTCGGCCGCCCGCGTCGCCCGTGCCGTGGGAACCGTCACCGAGACGGTTCTCGCCGAGCGGACGCCGCGCCCCGTCCTGGTCTCGCTCGCCAGGGCCGGCACCCCCGTCGGCGTACTCATGCGCCACTGGGCCCGGCACCGGCACGGGCTCGACCTGCCGCACTACGCCATCTCCATCGTCCGGGGGCGCGGCATCGACGCCACCGCGCTGCGCTGGCTGGCCGCCCACCACGATCCGGCGGATGTCGTCTTCGTCGACGGCTGGACCGGCAAGGGGGCGATCACCCGCGAACTTGCCGTGGCGCTCGCCGAGTTCGACGGCTTCAACCCCGAGATCGCGGTCCTGGCCGACCCGGGCGGCTGCGTCCGCACCTACGGCACTCGCGAGGACTTCCTCATTCCGTCCGCCTGTCTCAACTCAACCGTTTCCGGGCTGATTTCCCGGACCGTCCTGCGCTCCGACCTGGTCGGCCCGGACGACTTCCACGGTGCGAAGTTCTACCGGGAGCTTTCGGACGCCGATGTGTCCGGCCATTTCCTCGACACCGTCGCCGCCCACTTCGACGAGGTCGCCGACGCGGTGGACGCCGAGGTCAAGGAGCTGCTCGCGGCCGACCGCGCGCCCACCTGGGAAGGCTGGGCCGCGGTGGAACGCATCAGCGAGGAGCACGGCATCCACGATGTGAACCTCGTCAAGCCGGGCGTCGGCGAGACGACCCGCGTGCTGCTGCGCCGCGTCCCGTGGAAGATCCTCGCCAAGCGCGGCGCGGGCGCGGACCTGGAGCACATCCGTCTGCTGGCCGAGCAGCGGGGCGTACCGATCGAGGAGGTCGACGAACTCCCGTACACCTGCGTCGGGCTGATCCACCCGAAGTACACCAGGGGCGCGACGGGCGCGGACGGCAGGGCGGTGGAGTCGAAGTGACCACCCCGGCCACCTCTGCCGCCCCCGCCACCTTTGCGGTCCCCGTCACCTCGGCCGCCCCCGTGACGCTGGTCGCCAGCGACCTCGACCGCACCCTGATCTACTCGGCTGCGGCGCTCCAGCTCCCCATGCCGGACGCCGAGGCACCCCGGTTGCTCTGCGTAGAGGTGTACGAACACAGGCCGCTCTCCTACCTGACCGAGACGGCCGCGACACTGCTCGACGAGCTCGCCCGCTCCACGGTCTTCGTCCCGACGACCACCCGCACCCGCGAGCAGTACGGGCGCATCCATCTCCCCGGCCCCGCACCCCGGTTCGCGATCTGCGCCAACGGGGGACACCTCCTGGTCGACGGGGTGTCCGACCCCGACTGGCAGACACGGGTGGCCCGTCGGCTCGCCGACGAATGCGCCTCGCTCGCCGAGGTCCGCGCCCATCTCCTGGCCGCGGCCGACCCCGCCTGGCTGCTCAAGGAGCGGGTCGCCGAGGACCTCTTCGCCTACCTCGTCGTCGAACGCTCGCTGCTGCCGGAGGGCTGGGTCAAGGAGCTGGGCCAGTGGGCGGAGACCCGCGGCTGGACGGTCTCCCTCCAGGGCCGCAAGATCTACGCCGTGCCGGGCCCGCTCACCAAGAGCGCCGCCATGAACGAGGTCGCCCGACGCACCGGTGCCACGCTCACTCTCGCCGCCGGTGACAGCCTCCTCGACGCCGACCTGCTCCTCGCCGCCGACCACGCCTGGCGCCCGGCCCACGGCGAACTCGCCGACACCGGCTGGAGCGCCCCGCACGTCGACGTGACGGCCGGGCGCGGCGTGGCGGCGGGCGAGGAGATCCTGCGGCACTTCCTGCGCGCCTCGGGCCCCGGGCGGACGCCCTCGTCCGGCAGGCAGTAGCAGTATGTGAGGACAGGGGCCGGGGCGGGAACGGAGAACAACCCGGGCCCGTCCGTCCGGTACGACCGACGAGGAGCAGCGATGTCCAAGGGCAACGAAACCAAGATCACGGACGAGCTGTACGCGTACATGCTGGCGCACAATCCACCGCTCGACGCGGTGCAGCGCGAGCTCATCGAGACCACGTACGTCCGCCTGCCCGAGTACGCCGGCATGCAGTCCGCCGAGGAACAGGGGCCGCTGCTCGCCTTCCTCGTCCGGCTGACCGGAGCAAGGTACATCGTGGAGGTCGGGACGTTCACCGGCTTCTCCGCCCTGTCGATGGCACAGGCGCTGCCCGCAGACGGGCGGCTGATCGCCTGCGACATCTCGGAGGAGTGGACCGCGTACGGGCGCGAGGCCTGGGAGAAGGCGGGCGTCGCCGACCGGATCGAGCTCCGGATCGCCCCCGCGCTCGACACACTGCGGGCGATGCCGGCCGAGCCGCACATCGACCTCGCCTACCTCGATGCGGACAAGGGCAACTACATCGCGTACTGGGAAGAACTGGTGCCCCGGATGCGGCAGGGCGGCCTAGTGGTCACGGACAACGTGCTCTTCCACGGCGGAGTGACCGACCCGCGGGCGACCGGCGGCGCGGCGGCGATCAAGGAATTCAATGACCATGTGGCCGCCGATCCGCGAATGGACAGCGTGCTTCTCACCGTGGCCGACGGACTGACGCTCTCCCGCAAGCGGTAGGAGCCGCGGCCCCGATGGTCCCGGCCGCCCGCACGCTCAGCCGCAGCAACCCCCACCGCAGCAGCCGCCCCCGCCACCGCCGGCTGACGGGGTGGCGGGCGCGGACTTGGCCGATGACCCGCCCACGGCCACGGTGGACAGCAGCTTCACGGTGTCGGCGTGCCCGGCGGGGCAGGAGGCCGGGTCCGAGGACTGGGCCATCGGGCGGCTGAGTTCGAACGTGTCTCCGCAGGAGCGGCAGCGGTACTCGTAACGAGGCATGCGCCCAGGCTATCCGGCACGGACCGAGACGAAGTACGGGTACGAGTCCCGCGATACGGATCACGGGTCTACGGGTCCCGGGTTTACGGATCACCTACGGGTCACCGGTCTACGGGTCACGGGTTCACGGGTCCCAGGTTTAGGGATCACGGGTCTACGGGTCAGGGGTCTACGGGTTCCGGGTTCACGGGTGGTCAGGGTGCCGGACGACCGGCATTGCCGCTTCCGTGGCCTCGCGAACCCTCCGCAGTTCCTGCTCGGCCTCCGTGGGGTGGCGGGCCCGCCAGTACGGATTGTCGTGCGGAAGGCCACCGCTGACCCGCCCGTACATCCCGAAGACCATCAGCATCAGTCCGACCACGAAGCTGAACAGCACGTTCTGGAGGTGGAAGGCGAGGAAGTTGTAGCCGGTATCGAGCAGGGCGAGATTGATGAAGCCGCTGAGGATGAAGGCGATGCCCAGAATCATGTTGAGCGTCGAGGCGATGTTGCCGCCGATCAACATCCCGATGAACAGCAGCAGGCCGACGCAGATGGACAGCACGCTGAGGGCGCCGTTGGTGTTGAGGCCCGCGACGGTGGCTCCACCGGTGCTGAAGAAGCCGATCTTGTTGATCAGCCCCAGGATTCCGAAGGCGAGCAGCACCAGTCCCATCAGGCCCGCTCCGACCCGGTAGACGCGGTTGAGCCGGTGATCGACGGGCAGGTGCTTGTCGAGCGGGGTGGTCCTGCTGCGGCGGCGCGGGGTGTGCCGTCCGGGGGCGTGCAGTACATGGGTGGCCATGTCGGTCTCCTTCACGCGTACTACCAGGATCCGCCCACGGTGTTGCTGTCGCACATCAGAAGACCGGAAGGGCCGTGCCTACCCCTCCCTCGGAGCCCGTAACCGAGCCCGTACAGCTCAGGCGCCCGACCCGCGCTCCTCACGGATGTCGGATACCACCCGCGCGGCCGTCTGCCGTACGGCTTCGGTCTCGGTCAGGAAGTGCCAGTAGTCCGGGTGGCGTTCCTCCAGTCCGGCGATGGCGCGATCCAGCCGGACCACGGCGTCGTCCAGCGGGCGGGCGTGGCGCGGTTCGGGCGTGTGGCGCCCGGCCATGGCCAGCCGCTGGGCATCCCGGACGGCGAACCGCGTCCGCTGGATCTCCTGCTGCGGGTCCTTGGCCACGTCGTTCAGCCGGTGCAGCCGGTCGCCCGCGGCGGACACGGCCTCGTCCGTGGCGTTCAGCAGGGCGCGTACCGTGCTCAGCCGGGAGGTCGCGTCGGCCCACCGCTGCTCGTCCCGCGCCACGGCGGCTTCCTTCAGCTTCTCCTCGGCCTGCCGCACATTGGTCGCCGCCTGCTCCGGCACGGGCTGGAGGTCCTGCCAGCACGCGGCCGAGAACCGCCGCCGCAGCTCGCTCAGCACCGGCTCCACCGAGCCCGCCCGGGTCGTCAGCGCCTGGGCACGTGTACGCAACGACACGAGCCGGTGGTCGATCTCGGCGGCCCGCTCGGGCAGCCGTACCGCCTCGGCCCGTACCGCTTCTGCGTCGCGCAGAACCCGATCGGCACGCTGCAAGGTCTCCGGAACGCCATGGCGGCCGGCGCCCTGGTTGAGCTTGGTCAGCTCGGGAGCGAGGGCCGCAAGTCGCGCGGCGAGATCATCCGCTCGCAGCCCGGACGCCCGCACCGCATCGAGAGCATTGCTCGCGCCGAGGAGCGCCTGCCGGGCCCGCTCCACGGCGGGCGCGAGCCGGGCGAGCTGCGTCTCCGCGTTGCCCAGCAACGGCCCCAGACCTTGCGCGAACCGGTCCAGGTCGCCCTTGACCCGCACCAGCTCGTCCTTGGCGGTGGCCAGCTCGGTCCTGGCCCGGGCCGCGACGGCCGGCTCCAGATCGTCCCGGTCCAGGTCGTGTGCGTCGACCGCGGTGATGTACGTATGGCTGGCCTCGTCGATCCGCCGGCCGAGCGCGGCGAAATCGTCCACGGCCTTGCGCGCACCGGGTGAGCTGTCCACCGCGGTGATCGTCTCGATCGAGATCCGCAGATCGCGCTGGGCGGTGTCGAGCTCGTAGAAGGCGGCAGCGGCGGCGTCCTTCGCGGCCTGGGCCTCGGCCCGCTGACTCTCCCCGCGCCCGCCGAACCAGCGCCGCGTACCGCCACCGGCGAACGCGGCGGGCAGCGCGGCGGCGAGCAGCGGCACAGGCAGCAACATCAGCACGAGGACATCCCCGAAGCCCCTGGTACCCCTGGCGCCCCCGATACCTCCGGCACCCTTGACACCCTCGACGGCGGAACTCCCACCCGCTCTCGCCTGCGGCCGCGCGTGTGTCGCCGTCACATCCCTCTCCCGTGCCGTTCCGCCCTGCCCGGTACATTCTCCCACCAGGTAAGGACGAACACACGGGCCGGTTAGTTCACGCTTCGGACGGTGACTTGACCATTGCCGCTCCGGGCCTTCACCACGTGGCTGCTGTCGTTGCTGCGTGGCGCGTCCACCGAGACCCTCCCGTTGTCGGCGACGGCGTCCACCGCATACCTCACGGAGCCGGCCGGCAGGTCGATGGTGATCCCGCCGTTGTCACTGACGGTATCCACGAGATCCGGCACGGAGGCGAACCCCAGCCGGACCATGCCGTTGTCGGACCGCGCCGATACGGACTTCGCCGAAATCCCTTCGGTGACGATGCCCCCGTTGTCGCTCTCCAGCCTGAGCGGCCCACTGGAGTCCCGGACGGTCACCTTCCCGTTGTCGGCGCGGAGGGTGAGCGGAGTGTCGAAGCCGGACGCGACGACCTTCCCGTTGTCCCCGTCGACGACCACCGCCACGCCGCGCGGCACCTTCACCTGGTGCTCCGAGGCACAGTTGCTGATCAACGCGCTGCATTTCACCTTGAGCGTGAGCGTGTCGTCCCTCATCTTCCACTGGGGATCGGGCCCGTTCCCCAGAACCACCCACCCGTCGACACGACGGGTCACCTCGACCTTCTGCACATCGGCCGGTACGAGCTCCAGCGCCGACTGCCCGGAATGGATGGTCAGCGTCTTCCCACTGAGCGCGAACGACTTGTGCTCGGCGGGCGCGTCCCCCGCATCCGCCCCGCCACAGCCGGTGAGGCCGAAACCGAGCAGCACGGCTCCGGCGGACGCGATGAGAGTGCGGGTACGGAGTGCCACGATGAACTTCCCCCAAGTCGTACGGCGGGTGGTCCCCGACGGTGTGGCCTCCACCGTAGGTACGCCGCCCCGCCGGCAGAATCCGGACGGCTACCGTATGAGGGGTGGGGATATCCCCCGCACGACGCCCCGGTCACACCACGCCTCGGGCCACCCTGGCCACTGCCGACCACCGCTGTCCCGGGACCGTTTGTGACCGTGGGCCGTAGTCCATGTACGCTGTTGCTTCATCCACGGGTGCGTAGCTCAGGGGTAGAGCGCTGCTCTTACAAAGCAGATGTCGGCGGTTCGAAACCGTCCGCGCCCACCAGTCAGAACGCCCCCGCAGCGAGCCGCTGCGGGGGCGTTGACGGTAGTAGGTGACGGCAGTCCCTCGGGGTCGTCGCGCTGGGCG
>NZ_JBHVFF010000249.1:0-13423 GCF_042801895.1 Streptomyces sp. NPDC057543
GCGCTACTCCGTCACTGCGACGGCGTACGCCTGGACCGACCAGAGGGAGTAGCCGAACTCGGTGGCCCGGGCATCGCCCTGGACTCTGAGGAAGCGGGTGCCCTTCGCGTCCATCCGGACCGATTCGCGCCCGCCCCTGCCGTCCCGCACGGTCGCGGCCGTGCGCCAGCTGCGGCCGTCGGCGGAGACCTGGATGCGGTAGCGGGAGGCGTACGCGTCCTGCCAGTGCAGCACCACCTGACCGATCCGGGCCGGCTGCGGCAGTTCCGCCTGCCACCAGGCGCCGTCCTCGGCCGGTGAGGACCAGCGGGTCTCCGGGTCGCCGTCGGCGGCCGCCACAGCCGGGAAGTCCGGGGTCTCGTCGCCGGACGAGGAGGCGGTGGCGGTAGGCACCAGGTCGGGGCCCGCGGTGCGCGGGTAGGCCCGGACGGTGAGTGTGCTGCTCTCGTCGCCGAAGCCGATCGGCACCTCGTACTCACCGGCCGGGGTGCCCGCCGGGACCGTGATCTCGACGGGGACGTCGGTACGCGAACCGCGCGGCACCCTCGTCTGCTTCGGGACGCTCACCTCGATGCCCCGGGGGGCCCGTGCGGTGAGCTTGCCCCGCACCTCGGCGGGGCGCCGGGCGGCCAGCCGCGCCTCGACCCGCTGCGGCCCGCCGCCGATCTCGGCGTCCGTCACGCCGCGTGCCAGATCGAGCCGGGCGGCGGGCTCGTCGCCGAACCACGGCACGAGCGCCCGCACCTGCGGAGCCCGGTCCGGGGCGCTCCCGGAGGCGGAGGCACCGGTTCCCGTGCCACCGCCCAGCCGGTTTTCCGCCCGGTCCTGCGGGACGATGGGCGGCAGCGTGCCCGTGAGGACCGGGGGCGTGGACGGACCGACCGTGGGCCAGCTGATCCGGATGGCGTCGGCCCGCAGCCCCCTGGCCGGGGCCTGGGTCCAGCCGGTCGCCGACACCGGGCCGAGGCCGCGCCAGCCCTCGCCGGGCACATGGGCCTCCAGCGTCGCACCGGCCACCGGGCCGCCGCCGGGCACGGTCATCGCCGTCACGGTCTCCACCGGGCGGGGCCGGTCCAGCCGGACCGTATAGCTGCCCGGAGCCTCCGTCACCGTACCGGCGTCGCGGTCCGCGCCCGTCCAGGCGTCCGCCTCCCGGCGCACCCGGTCCAGGAACGGGCCGAGGACGCCCTTGCCGACCGTCGCACCGCTCGCCTTCGCGGCCTCGCGCACCGGCTCCAGCGCCAGCGAAGCCTGCCACGCGGCGGCGCCGTCGCCGCGCGACTGGGCCCGCAGCAGATCCACGGCCAGCTCGCCCGCCCGGCCGTACCGGGACAACTGCTCGGTCCACGGCCGCACTTCGTCGTCGAGCCGCCCGTCGGCCAGGCCCTTCAGCCGCTGCGGGGTCTCCCGCATCACGGTGAACGCCGCCCGCAGCCTGCGCGCCGCATCGGCCTGCGCCGTGGCGTCGGTCGTCGTACGGGACTTCCAGAACGCGTCCAGCAGCGGCCGCAGATACGCCGACTCGTCGCCGCCCAGCACGGACGTCGCGCTGTTCCCGGCCAGCGCGCGCAGCGCGTCCCCGGTGCGGGCGTCGCCGCCCGCCAGATCGTCGATCGCCGCCTGCCAGGACTCCTGCGGTTGGTAGCCCTTCGGGTTCCACGCGAAGTCGGCGGCGGTGAACAGCGGTATGCGCGACGCGGACGGCTGCTCCATCGCATTGGCGAGCAGCGCCGCGGAACCGATCGCCACCGCCGGGTCCCGGCCGGTGTACGGGCCGAGGAAAATACGGTCCTGCGCGTAGTCGTTGACCGGGTAGTTGTCCATCGTGACCAGCGGATGCCGGAACGCGGCACGCGCACCGGCCAGTTCCCCGCCGGTGATGGTCCGCGGTACGACCCCGACCCCGGTCCAGGCGATCTGGACCCGGTCGTCCAGCTCCTCGGCGAGGGCCGTGCGGTAGTCCGTCGCGCCGTCCTGGTAGAACTCCGTCGGCATCACCGACAACGGCTCCGCCCCGGGATGACGCTCCGTGAGATGCCGGGCCACCTCGCTCGCCACCCGCGCCTGGGCCCTGGCCGCCGCCTCGGGGCCGCTGCCGAAGGTGTCGACGTCGCTGTCGCAGTGCCACTCGCTGTAGCTGACGTCCTGGAACTGGAGCTGGAAGACCCGCACGCCCAGCGCCCACATGGCGTCGAGCTTCTTCGTCAGCGCCTTCACGTCGTTCTTCGACGACATGCACATGGCCTGGCCGGGTGCGACGGCCCAGCCGAGGGTCACGTGCTCGGCGCGGGCCCGCTCGGCCAGCGCCCGGAAGTCGGCGCGCCGGTCGGCGGGGTACGGGTCGCGCCAACGGGCCTGCCGGTACGGGTCGTCGCCCGCCGCGTACAGATACCTGTTCTGCTTCGTACGCCCCATGAAGCCGATCTGCGCCAGTCGCTCCGCCCGGGTCCACGGCTGCCCGTAGAAGCCCTCGGTCATCCCGCGTACGGCGGTTCCCGGCCAGTCCCTGACGGTGACCCCGGCGACGCTGCCGTTCCGGATCAGCTGACGCAGCGTCTGCACGCCGTGGAAGAGGCCGTCCTCGCCGACGCCGTCCACGGCGACGGTGTCCCGGCCCGCGACCCGGCCGACCGCGATCCGGTAGCCGCCGGAGGGCAGGTCGCCGCGGTCGGGAGCGTGCAGCGTACGCAGGGCGTCCCGGGCGCCGTCGCCGCCGAGCCGGACGACGGGGCCGCGACCCGGCAGCGCCTCGTGGACGGTCCGTACGCCCGCGTCCCGCAGGATCTGCCGGAGCGCGTCGACGGCGTACGGATCCGCGTGCGCGTCGGCCACGAGGGTGACCTCGGCGGAGCCGGAGGCGGTGAGCGGTACGGACGGCCCGGACGCCTTGATGGACTGGGGTCGCGGCCACACGGCCGGCACCGCGCCGTCGTCCGTGCGGTCGGGGGTGGTGACGGCGCGGGAATCGGGCGTCGAAGGGGCCGCGACGGCGGCCGGGGCACCCGTGGAGAGCAGCCCGCCGAGCACGGCGACCGCGACGGCCGTTGCCTGCTTTCTGCGCCTGAGCCGCATCGCTGGTCTCCCTACGCTTTCGCCGGTGGGCTCCGAGCCCACCACCCGCGCGCGCAGAGTGTCAATGCGGGTGGTGGGTGTGCCGCAAATGCCCGATGTGGCAGGTGAGGTGAGGAGCGGTCGGCAACCGGCGCCGGACGCCAAAGACGACGCCGAATGGCCGAAAACGGCGGACGACTTACGGAGAACCGGCCTCTGAGGAACGGAATGTGACCCAGGGCACGTTGAACTCGTTGTGATAACGCCTACGTCTGCGGTCGAGCCCGCTGGGTAGGTCTGCTGTGTCCTGTTCCGCCATGGCCAGGAGGCCACCATGCCCGCTGCCGCGCAACTCCTGCTCTCCGCCCTCTCCAAACAGGAACCCGGTCCCGCCCCGTTGCCCGGCGTGCTTCCGGCCCCCGCGCCCGGCCCCGGTCCGCTGACGAGCGAGCCGCCGCTCGCCGATGCCATACCTCTCACCAGCGAGCCGCCGCTCGCCGACGCCACACCGCTCACCAGCGAACCCCCGCTCGCCGTCAACGCCCCGCTGACCAGCGAGCCGGCCGTCTCCGGCACCGCATGGGGCATGGAGTCCCCAGGAGTCTGAATGGGCTTGTCCCGGCTCGCCGCACTGCACGGCGTCGCCACCTCCTACTCCCCGTCCGCCGACGTCACGGTGTCCGTCCCCGACGACACGGTCGTCGCGGTGCTCGCCGCGCTCGGTGTGGACGCCGGCACGCCCGAAGCGGTACGGGAATCGCTCGCCGCCGCCGAGTCCTCGGCCCGCTCCCGGCTGCTCCCGCCGACGCTGGTGGTGTGGACCGGGGAGCCGCTGCCCCCGGCCCTGACCGCCCTGCCGCCCGGTACCACGCTGGACATCGGGCTCGAAGACCCCGGGGCGCGCCCCCTCCCGCGGGTGTGCGTTCGGGCCGGCCGACCTGATCCGGCCGTTTCGGGGCGGGCGGCGGCCGAAGCGGCAGCGGGCACGGGCGCGGTGGGCGGATCCGGAGGTGATACCGCGACGGCCGCGCCCCCGGCCCCCGCCTGGTGGGTCGAACCGCCGCTCGGGGTGCACCGGCTGACCGTACGCGCGCCGGGCGGCCGGAGCGCGAGCTGCACACTCGTCGTCGCCCCGCCCCACGTGCCCCGGCCGCCCGCCCGCAGCCACGGCTTCCTCGTCCAGCTCTACTCCCTGCTCTCCACCCGCTCCTGGGGCATGGGCGACCTCGGGGACCTCGCCGACCTCGCCGCCTGGTCCGGGCGGACCCTCGGCGCCGGATTCGTCCAGGTCAACCCGTTGCACGCCGCCGTGCTCGGCGACCCCACCGACCCGTCCCCCTACCGCCCGTCGTCACGGCGCTTCCCCGACCCCGTCCATCTGCGCATCGAGTCCGTCCCCGAGTACGGGCACGTGCCGGACCGGGCCACCCTCGACGATCTGCGCCAGGACGCGGCGGCGCTCAGCGACACCGTCCTGAACAAGGGCGCCCTGATCGACCGGGACGCCGTCTGGGAACTCAAGCGCCAGGCCCTCGAACTCGTCCGGGGCGTCCCCCTCACCCCCGGCCGCCGCGCCGCCTACTGCGACTTCCTGGCCGAGCAGGGACAGGCCCTGGAGGACCACGCCCTGTGGTGCGCCCTCGCCGAGGTGCACGGCTCCGACTGGCACAGCTGGCCGGCCGCGCTCCGCGACCCCCGCTCCACGGAGACCGCCCGCGCCCGCCGCGCCCTGCTGGACCGGGTCGACTTCCACTGCCGGCTCGCCTGGCTGACCGACAACCAGCTCGCCGCCGCCCAGCGCGCCGCCCTGGACGCCGGGATGGCCGTCGGCATCGTCCACGACCTCGCCGTCGGCGTGCACCCCGGCGGCGCCGACACCTGGGCCCAGCAGGACGCCTTCGCGCACGGCATGTCCATCGGCGCACCCCCGGACGCCTTCAACGCCCGCGGCCAGGACTGGGGCCTGCCACCTTGGCGCCCCGACGCCCTCGCCGCGTCCGGCTACGCCCCGTACCGCGGGCTGCTGCGCGGGCTCCTCGCCCACGCGGGCGCCCTGCGCATCGACCACGTCATGGGCCTGTTCCGGCTCTGGTGGGTGCCCGAGGGACGCCCGCCCACCGAGGGCACCTACGTCAGTCACGACGCCGAAGCGATGCTCGCCGTCCTCGTCCTGGAGGCGCACCGGGCGGGCGCGGTCGTCATGGGGGAGGACCTCGGCACCGTCGAACCGGGGGTCCGTGAGGCGCTGGCCCGGCGCGGCGTGCTCGGCACCTCCGTGCTCTGGTTCGAACGGGACTGGGCGGGCACCGGCCGCCCACTGGCCCCCGAGAAGTGGCGTGAGGGCTGCCTGGCCACCGTCACCACCCACGATCTGCCGTCCACCGCCGCCCGGCTGACCGGCGACCACGTGACGCTCCGCCACCGCCTCGGCCTGCTCACCCGGAGCCTGGTGGAGGAGCTGACCGCGGACGCGGCCGACACCACCGAGTGGCTGGGGTACCTCTCCGGGCTCGGCCTGCTCCCGGAGGGCGAGGACGACGAGGAGGGCGCCGTCCGCGCCGTGCACGGCTTCCTGCTGCGCACCCCCGCCCGCATGGTCGGCGTCTGGCTGCCCGACACGCTCGGCGACCGCCGCCCGCAGAACATCCCGGGCACCTGGGACCAGTACCCCAACTGGCGCCTGCCCGTCGCCGACGCGGAAGGTCGTCCGGTCACCCTGGAGGAGCTGGCCGCCGCCCCCCGCCTGCACCGGCTGATGGAGATCTTCGGATCCCGCGAGGACCACCCGTGACTCCGTACGGCACCCCCCCGGGCGCGCGCCCGTCCTGGGCGCGCGCTACGTTTGCACCGTGGACAAGAAGAACGCTATGCGCGCCGGCGCCGTCGCGGCCGGCACGACGCTGATGATGCTGCTCATGTCGTCCCCCGCGCTCGCGCTCACCCGCGACGCCGGTGACGACCCCGGTCCGGGCCTGAGCGCGATGGAGACCATCGGTCTGTACGTGGTGGCCCCCATCGCTCTGTTCGTGGTCATCGCCGGCCTGGTCATGATCTTCGACAAGTCCAAGAAGCAGGCCTAGTACCCACTCTCCCGAGTGCGCCGCAGGTATCCCGTACCGTGCGGCGCACACGCATGTCCGGACCGCGAGGACCAGCGGGTAGGTTGCGGCCATGATCGAGTGGGACGTCAAGAAGCTCCGCATCCTGCGCACCCTGCGCGACCGGGGCACGGTCACCGCGACCGCCGAGGCCCTGCGGATGACCCCGTCCGCGGTCTCGCAGCAGCTGTCCAACCTGGCCAAGCAGCTCGGCGTACCGCTTCTGGAAGCACAGGGCCGCCGGGTCCGTCTCACCGACGCCGCGCACCTCGTGCTGCGCCGCGCCGAGGCCGTCTTCGCCGAGCTGGAGCGCGCCGACGCCGAACTGACCGGCTATCTGCGCGGCGAGGCCGGGCAGGTGCGGATCGCGGCGTTCTCCACGGCGGTGCCCGCCCTCGTCGTACCCGCGATCCAGCGGCTGCGCGCCGAGGACCGTCCGGGCCCGGACGTACGGGTGCGGGAGGCGGAGGCCGCGCAGGCCTACGAACTCCTGGTCGCCGGTGACGTGGACCTTGCCCTGTCCCTCGCCGCGCACGCCCCGACGGCCCGCGACCCCCGGTTCGTCGTGCTGCCCCTGCTGGCCGACCCCCTGGACGTGGCCCTGCCCGCGGACCACCACCTCGCGGCGGCGCCCGCCCTCCGTCTCGCGGACCTCTCCGGCGACCCCTGGATCTTCGGCGGCTCGGGCCCCTGGTCACAGATCACGACGGCCGCGTGCGAGGCCGCCGGATTCGTGCCGGAGCAGGCGCACAGCGCCTCCGGCTGGACGGCGATCCTGGCCATGGTCGAGGCGGGCATGGGGGTCGCGCTGATTCCGCGCATGGCGTCGGCGGAACGGCACAGCCGGGGCGGCGTGGTGATGCGCGCACTGGAAGCCGACCAGCCGCGCCGCCACGTGGTGGCGGCGGTGCGGCAGGGGGCCGAGCAGGGCCCGGCGGTGGCCCGGGTCCTGGCGGCGCTCACCGAAACAGCGAAGTCGTTCACTTCTGCTGAATAAGCGATGCAAAAACTTTCGATGGACCTAATGGGTCGTTCGCCGCGACAGTGGACGCATGACCTTCGATCAGAATGAGAACCAGCACGAGGACCCCCACGCCAACGACGCGGCCCCCTACGGCGGTGGCGACCCGTACGCGGACTACCGCACCACAGACCTCCCCTTCACCGAACTCGTCGACCTCGCCGACCGCCGCCTCGGCGCGGGCGTGATCGCCGCCAACGACGAGTTCTTCGCCCAGCGCGAGAACCTCCTGGTCCGGGAGCGCGCGGTCTTCGACCCCGAGCACTTCGGCCACAAGGGCAAGATCATGGACGGTTGGGAGACCCGCCGCCGACGTGGTGCGGACGCGGCCCACCCGTTCCCGGCCCCCGAGGAGCACGACTGGGCCCTGATCCGCCTCGGCGCCCCCGGCATCATCCGTGGCATCGTCGTCGACACGGCCCACTTCCGCGGCAACTACCCGCAGCGCGTCTCTGTCCAGGCGACGGCGGTAGAGGGCTCGCCGAGCCCCGCCGAACTCCTCGCGGACGACGTGAAGTGGGAGGAGATCGTCCCGCCGACCCCCGTACGCGGCCACGCCGCCAACGGCTTCGAGATCACCGGCGGCCGCCGCTACACCCACGTCCGCCTCTGCCAGCACCCCGACGGCGGCATCGCCCGACTCCGCGTCCACGGCGAGGTCCTCCCCGACCCGTCCTGGCTCGCGACGCTCGGCACGTTCGACCTGATCTCGGTCCTGAACGGCGGAAGCTACGAGGACGCCTCCGACCGCTTCTACTCCTCGCCGACCCAGATCATCCTGCCCGGCACCTCCCGCAAGATGGACGACGGCTGGGAGAACCGCCGCCGCCGGGTCCGCGACACGAACGACTGGGTCCGCTTCCGCCTCCCCGCCCAGGGCGCGGTCCGCGCGGTCGAGATCGACACGGCCTACCTCAAGGGCAACGCGGCCGGCTGGATCGCCCTCCAGGGCCGCAACGGCGAGACCGGTGAATGGTTCGAGATCATCCCCCGCACCAGGCTCCAGCCCGACACCCTGCACCGCTTCCCCCTCCGCGCCCAGGCGATCGTCACCCACGTCCGCCTCGACGCCTTCCCGGACGGCGGAGTCGCCCGCATGCGCCTGCACGGCAGCCTGACGGAGAGCGGCGCGGCCCAACTGACCCGGCGCTACGAGGAGTCGGGCGCGTAACCCCAACTGCTCCCGCCTGTCGGACGGCTGCGCAACGGCGCCCGTCCGCCAGGCGGGCTTCATTCCCGGCCGAACCGGGTGATACCGGTGCGGGAGATGGGCAGAAGAATGTACCTGCATCCTCAAGGGCAGTGAAGATCCTCGGGCCGGAGGGTCGGATTCATTGCGTTATGGCGGAACCTACCCATCCGGCCAGTATCTGTCGACCATCTATACCTTTTCGGCATAAAAGAAATTTCCATTGGGTTAATGGAAATGTGTCCAGAATTGACGATTCAGTGGTGCGGGGGAATGCTAATTCCCCATTGCTCAATCACGGGTCCTCCGCATAGGCTGATCATGTACATGCGTCGACGGTCGGCGACTTTCGGTGATCGTCGAATGATTTCATCGCTGTTGGCCTGTAATTCGGAGGAAATTTGTATGAGGCATCAAAAATCCAGAGTCGCCGCTGTTTTCGGGTCCGTGCTCGCCACCTTGGTGCTGGGAATCGCTATTCCCAACTCGGCGTATGCTGCGACCTGTAGCGGTTACGGGTGTGACGGTCACGATCCGAACATTCAAACGTGGCAGTCCGGTCCTGTCACCCCGTACGGCACCGATCTGGGTAATTCAAATTACCTTGAATTGCGCTGGGGGAAGACGGACGGTGATCAGTACGGCTGGGCCCGCCTTGAATATGTCGGCATTCCGTCCGCTTACACCATCACGGTAGAGCGCTGCAATAAGGGTGGCGGGTCGTGCGAGACGGGCCTGGGTAAGAAGGCCGCGGGTGCGAGCGGCTGGACAGCAAAGCAGGAAGGCACCTCCAATACCTATATGACGCGCACCCCGATGTATTACAACCCCTCCACCAAGCAGGTGCGGGCGTGCGTGACGCCCACCGCGGGAGGAACCAAGCACTGCACGGCGTACTACTGACAGACACGCGTCGGCTCCGAGCCTGTCGCACCGTATGGGTCGCGCCCCGCTTCCGCGGCCCGATCCGCCCCGCTGGAGCTATCCGGCGGCGGAGGGTTGCGAAGGGTGAGGTGCGGGTCGGGGCGAACGGGGTGTCGGTGAGCCAGGCGTCCAAGCGGGCGAAGTTCATCGCGGCCGCCGTGAAGAAGCGCTGTAACGAGGTCTTGGCGAGTCCTCGGTAGCGGAGCGGCGCGCCTCGAAGCGGTGGACTGCTTGCGCGATGGTGCCCTCCCGTTCGGGCAAGTCACGGTGCGGGCGTCCCGGTCGATGCCGAAGTCCGTGACGGCGAAGCCCTCCCCTGCTTGGCCTTGCCAGCCGGGCTTGGCGCGGGTGCCTTCGATGTTCTTCGGCAGCAGTTCGTGGTTGAGGGCTTCGCAGGCGTCGCGGGCCCGCAGCGGGCCTGTGGTCTCGTTGAGGACGGCGAGGATGCGGGGGTAGTCCGGGTGCTCGGGCAGGTCGGGCGAGGTGGCCTGGGCGGGAAGTCGGTCGGCGAGGGCGGTGACGGTATTCCGGGTGATCGCGAGGGGTTCGAGGTGGGTCTCGGCCTCTCGCAGTCGGCCCTGCAACTCGGCGATCTGCGCGCGGAGATCGCCGGCCAGGGCTCGGGCGGAGTTCTCCTGGAGGCCGAGCGCTTCGAGGAGGGGGTCGATGTTCACGCTGCCACCGGCTGCGCCTCGCGCCAGGTGGGAGTGTTCGCGCCGGTGAGGCGACGGGCCATGACGTGGGTCATCGCCCAGTAGACGCGGGAGGCGGAGGAAGAAGGGCGGTGCTCGTAGTCGCGGACCAGGCGCCGGTGCAGTATCAGGATCCCGTAGGTCTGCTCGACCCTCCACCGCTTCGGCTGCGGGACGAACCCCGTCTCCTGCGGGTTGCGTTCGACGATCTCGACGTCGATGCCCAGGCCGGCTCCATGCGCGACGACCTGGTTTTTGAAGCCCTGGTCGACCAGGGCCTTCTCGACGGTGCCGCCGGTGTGCTCGGTGACCTGGTCCAGCAGGGCGATGCCTGCGGCGTTGTGATGGCAGTTCGCGGCCAGCACGATGACGGCGATGACCAGCCCGAGCACGTCGACGGCCAGCCCCCGCTTTCGGCCCGGCACCTACTTCGCCGGATCCCGGCCGGTCGTGGAGGCGGGGACCCCGGCGGACGCGTGGACGCTCTGCTCGACGCGGGTGCACAGCCCCGACGGGGTCGTACAGGCCGCGGTTACGCATGCCCCCGAATTCGCCAACAGGGTCCCGCGGTCCGGAAGCGGGGCGCCCCCATGCCCGGAACGCGGTGGCCGCCTCCTGGTGTCTCTCCGGGCGCGCGAGACGAGCAGACGACAGGGGCGCCTCCCGAAGGAAGCGCCCCCACTTCGCAAGTGGCTACTGCTACGCCGCGTCCGCGGCCTGGGCCTTGAGCGCGCGTTCCACGCCCGCGCGCGACTCGGACATCAGGCGGTGCAGGGCCGCGGACGGCTCCGCCGAGGACAGCCAGGCGTCCGTGGCGTCCAGCGTGGCCTGCGAGACCTGGACGGCCGGGTAGAGGCCGACCGCGATCTGCTGCGCCATCTCGTGGCTGCGCGACTCCCAGACGCCCTTGACCGCCGCGAAGTACTTCTCCGTGTACGGGGCGAGCAGCTCGCGCTGGTCGGTCTGGACGAAGCCGGCGATGACCGCCTCCTGGACGGCGTTCGGCAACTTGTCGGACTCGACGACCGAGGCCCACGCCTCCGCCTTCGCCTCCTCGGTGGGGCGTGCCGCGCGGGCGGTCGCCGCGTGGCGCTCGCCCGCCGCCGTCCGGTCGCGCTCGTACTCGCCGGCGATCTCGTCCTCTTCGAACACACCGGTCGCGGCGAGCCGCTCGACGAACGCCCAGCGCAGCTCCGTGTCGACGGCCAGGCCCTCGACCGTCTCCTTGCCGTCGAGCAGCGACTGCAGCAGGTCCAGCTGCTGCGGGGTGCGGGCCGTCGCCGCGAAGGCGCGGGCCCAGGCCAGCTGGTGGTCGCTGCCCGGCTCCGCCGCGCGCAGGTGCGCGAGGGTGGCCTCGGTCCACTGCGTCAGTCCGGCCTCGCGCCACTGCGGCGCCGCGTACAGGTCCAGCGCCAGCTTCACCTGACGGTGCAGCGACTGGACGACGCCGATGTCCGACTCCTTGCCGATGCCGGAGAGCACCAGGGAGAGGTAGTCCCGGGTCGCCAGCTCGCCGTCACGGGTCATGTCCCACGCGGAGGCCCAGCACAGCGCGCGGGGAAGGGACTCGGTGAAGTCGCCGAGGTGTTCGGTGACGACGCGCAGCGACTCCTCGTCGAGCCGGACCTTGGCGTACGACAGGTCGTCGTCGTTGAGCAGGATCACGGCGGGGCGGGCGGTGCCGGCCGGGAACGGCACGGTCGTGCGCGCGCCGTCGACGTCCAGCTCGATCCGGTTCGTCCGGACCAGCTTGCCGGCGCCGTCGAGGTCGTAGCAGCCGATCGCGATGCGGTGCGGCCGCAGCGTCGGCTCGCCCTTCGCGCCGGCGGGCAGGGCCGGGGCCTCCTGGAGGACCGTGAAGGACGTGATGTGGCCGTTCTCGTCCGTGACGATCTCGGGGCGCAGGATGTTGATGCCCGCCGTCTCGAGCCACGTCTTCGACCAGGTCTTCAGGTCGCGGCCGGAGGTCTCCTCCAGCGCGCCCAGCAGGTCGGACAGCCGGGTGTTGCCGAACGCGTGCGCCTTGAAGTACGCCTGGACGCCCGTGAAGAACGCGTCCATGCCGACGTACGCGACCAGCTGCTTCAGGACCGAGGCGCCCTTGGCGTATGTGATTCCGTCGAAGTTGACCAGGACGTCGTCCAGGTCACGGATGTCCGCCATGATCGGGTGCGTGGACGGCAGCTGGTCCTGGCGGTAGGCCCAGGTCTTCTCGGTGTTGGCGAACGTGGTCCAGGAGTTCGGCCACTTCGAGCCCTCCGCGTACGCCTGGCAGGCGACCGAGGTGTACGTGGCGAACGACTCGTTCAGCCACAGGTCGTTCCACCACTCCATGGTGACGAGGTCGCCGAACCACATGTGCGCCAGCTCGTGCAGGATGGTCTCCGCGCGCCGCTCGTACGCCGCGTCCGTCACCTTCGAACGGAACACGTACTGGTCGCGGATGGTGACCGCGCCCGCGTTCTCCATCGCGCCCGCGTTGAACTCCGGGACGAAGAGCTGGTCGTACTTGGCGAACGGGTAGGCGTAGTCGAACTTCTCCTGGAACCAGTCGAAGCCCTGCCGCGTGACGTCGAAGACCGCGTCCGCGTCGAGGTACTCGGCCAGCGACGGGCGGCAGTAGATGCCGAGCGGAACGGACTGGCCGTCCTTCTCGTAGCTGCTGTGCACCGCGTGGTACGGGCCGGCGATCAGCGCCGTGATGTACGTCGAGATGCGCGGCGTCGGCTCGAAGGACCAGACATCGTCCTGCGGCTCGGGGGTCGGCGAGTTGGAGATCACGGTCCAGCCGGACGGGGCCTTCACGGTGAAGCGGAACGTGGCCTTCAGGTCGGGCTGCTCGAAGCTGGCGAAGACGCGGCGCGCGTCCGGCACTTCGAACTGGGTGTAGAGGTACGCCTGCTCGTCGACCGGGTCGACGAAGCGGTGCAGGCCCTCGCCCGTGTTGGTGTACGAGCAGTCGGCGACGACCTTCAGCTCGTTGGAGCCCGCGACCAGGTGCGGGAGCGCGATGCGTGAATCGCGGAACACGGCCGCGACGTCCAGCGCCCGGCCGTTCAGCTCGACCTCGTGCACGGCCGGGGCGACCAGGTCGATGAAGGTCTCCGCACCGGCCTCGGCGGAGTCGAAGCGCACGGTGGTGACGGACCGGTAGGTGCCGCCCTCCTGCGCTCCGGAGAGGTCGAGATCGATCTCGTACGCGTCCACGGTCAGCAGGCGCGCCCGCTCCTGTGCCTCTTCGCGGGTCAGATTGGTGCCAGGCACGCGGTCATCTCCTTGGTATGCGATGTTTTCGGTCATCCTTCCACGTCGCGCGGCGCATGCCGCATGCCCGAGCGGCGTGACCTCGGGTGTACCACGGCGGTGGCGTCGAGTGCCGTCCGCCGAGGGACTCGAAGGCCTGGTGCGAGCAGATCCGGCCACGAAAGGGCGGCCACCGGTGCTCGGT
>NZ_JBHVFF010000250.1:0-13255 GCF_042801895.1 Streptomyces sp. NPDC057543
CTGATCCACTCTCCATCGCGGGTGAGGTCGTAAGCCCCTCAGGCCCTCGGGGCCTCGGGGCCCCTCAGGCCACCGCGTTCTCCGTGATCGTGACCCTGCCCTTGCGGATGGTCGCCAGCCGGGGCGCCCGCCGGGCGATGGCGCTGTCGTGCGTGACCATGATGAACGTCAGGCCGTGCTCCTTCCACATGGTCTCCAGCACCTCCATGACCTCGTCGCGCATCGACTCGTCGAGGTTGCCGGTGGGTTCGTCGGCGAGCAGCACCTTCGGCTGCTTGACCAGGGCGCGGGCGATCGCCACCCGCTGCTGCTGGCCCCCGGACATCTCGCTGGGCAAGTGTCCGCGCCGCTCGCCGAGGCCGACGGAGTCCAGTGCCTCGGCGGCCCGCCTGCGCCGCTCGGCCGCCTTGCCGCCGAGCGGTACGAGCGCCGTCTCGACGTTCTCCTGGGCGGTCAGCGTCGGGATGAGGTTGAAGCTCTGGAAGACGAAGCCGATGTTCTGCGCGCGCACCTTGGTGAGTCTGGCCTCGCTGAGCTTCGCGAGGTCCACACCGTCGAGTTCGATGCTGCCGCCGGTGGGGCGGTCGAGACCGCCGAGCATCTGCAGCAGTGTGGACTTGCCGCCGCCGGTGGGGCCCTGGATGACCAGCCGGCCGCCGTCCTCGATGGTCAGGTCGACACCGGCGAGCGCGTCGATCGTGGTCTTGCCGCGCTTGTAGCGCTTGGTGACGTCTCTGAGTGTGTACATGAGTCAACTCCTGCTGGAACGTGGTGAGGTGGGCCGCCGCGCGGGCTATTCGACGCGGCGCAGGGCGTCCGCGGGGCGCAGCCGGGAGGCCCGCCAGCCGCCGAACGCACCGGCGATCAGCCCGCCCGCCACGGCCAGCGCGACGGCGATCAGGATGATGGAGAGCGAGACGGGCGCGGTCAGCGCGATGTCGAGCGTCTTGGACGCGCCCGGTCCGCCCGGTCCGCCCAGGAACCGGCCGCCGCCCATGCCACCGCCGGAGGAGCCGAGTTGGGCGGTGAGGGTGGGGCTGATGGCGGTCACGACGTACGCGCCGGCGAGACCGACGGCGATGCCGAGCACCCCGCCCAGCAGTCCGTTGACGAGGGCTTCCCCGACGACCTGGCGGGTGACCCGGCCGCTCTTCCAGCCGAGCGCCTTGAGGGTGCCGAACTCGCGTACGCGTCGGCTGACCGCCGAGGAGGTGAGCAGGCCGGCCACCAGGAAGGCGGCGGCCAGCACCGCGATGGACAGCCACTTGCCGACGCCGGCGGCCAGGTCGGAGGCGGTGGAGAGGGAACCGGAGACGGTGTCGGCGAGATCGGCGGAGGTGGTGACGGTCGTGCCGGAGACGTTCTTCTGGATGGTGGACTTGACCTGGTCGATCTGCTTCGAGTCCGCGGCCTGTACATAGACCGTGGTGACCTTGTTCTTCGAGTCGGCGAGGGTCTGCGCCTGCTTCAGCGGTATGTAGAGGTTGGCGGCCGCGTCGCCGCTGTCGGCGGTCGAGACCCCGACGATCGTGAACTTCGTCCCGTGGATGGTCACGGTCTTGCCGACGTCGAGCTTCTTCTCCTTGGCGTAGGCGGCGTCGACGACGGCGACCTTCGCGTCGGTCTCGGACGCCTTGAACGTACGGCCCTTGGTGATCTTCGAGGAGGTGAGCGGGCCGAGGGCCTGCTTGGTGACGTCGGTGCCGTACACGGAGTAGGAGTTGACGTCGAACGAGGCGCCGCCGCCCCTGACTTCACCCTGCGGCTGAGTGCTGCCGCCCGGTCCGCCGGGGCCGCTCCGGCCGTCCTGGCCCGTGCCGCCCTGCTGCCTGAACTCGCCGCGCTTGAACTGGCCGTCGACCTTCATGACGTTCAGGCTGAGTCCGCCGACGGCGTCCGCGACCCCGTCCTGCTTGCCGATCGTGTCGACGGTGGACGAAGCCAGCGTCTGGAAGCCCTGGACCATGACCCGGTCGCTGCTCTGCGTCGCGTCGTCGTCATTGCCCTTGGCGTCGAACTCGAATTTCGGGCGCCCGTTGCCGGAACCGGGAGCGGCGGCGGCCTTGGTGACGGTCATGTCCGTACCGAGGCCGTACAGCGATTCCAGGACCTTGTCCTGGGCCTTGCTCATGCCGGAGGAGACCGAGCTGACGATGATGACCAACGCAATGCCCAGGGCGAGCCCCGAGGCGACGACCAGCGCCGCCTTTCTGCGGCGGCGCAGCTCGCGCCGGAGGTAGGTGAAGAACATGGCGCGAGGCTACGGACGGGGGGTGATGGCGGGTTAAGGCCACGATGAGAACCGGATGAGAGTGCCCGCGTACGCCGAAGGCGGCAACACCGCGGATCCGAGAGGATCCGGGTGTTGCCGCCTTCGTACGGGGTTCGGGCTGCGCCGGGGTGGACGCGTGGGGTCGGGTCAGGCCTCGGAGCCCGCCTTCCAGTCGGCCCAGCTCATGTTCCAGCCGTTGAGGCCGTTGTCGGGGGTGATGGTCCTGTCAGGAGAGTTCTTGACGATGACCACGTCGCCGACCATGGAGTTGTTGTAGAACCAGGCGGCGGGCTGGTTGGCGTCGCCCGCGCCCTTCACGTCGGCGAGGCCGACGCAGCCGTGGCTGGTGTTGGCGCTGCCGAAGATCGACCGTGCGCCCCAGTAGTTGCCGTGGATGAAGGTGCCCGAGGTGGACAGCCGCATGGCGTGCGGCACGTCCTTGATGTCGTACTCACCCTTGCCGTCGGCGTCGGTGAAGCCGACCGTCGCACCGTTCATCCGGGTCTCCTTGAACTTCTCGGAGATCACCATCTGCCCGTTGTACGTGGGGTTGGCGGAGGAGCCGGAAGAGATCGGGATGGTCTTGATCGTCTTGCCGTTCTGGGTGACGGTCATCGTCTTCGTGTTCGCGTCGACCGTCGAGACCTGGTTGCGGCCGACCTTGAAGGTGACCGTCTTCTGCTGCACACCGAAGACACCGTTCGAGCCCTCGACGCCGTCCAGCGCCAGCTTCAGCGTGACGGTGGAGCCGCCCTGCCAGTAGCTCTCGGGGCGCAGGTCGAGGCGCTGCGCGTTGAACCAGTGGCCGACGACCTCCTGGCCGCTGCTCGACGTCACGGTGATGCCGTCCTGGACGGCCTTCTTGTCCGTGATCGGCTTGTTGAAGTTGATCGAGACCGGCATGCCGACGCCGACGGTGGAGCCGTCCTCGGGCGTGAAGTTGCCGATGAAGCTGTTGGCGGGCGACACGGTGGTGAAGGAGCCGTTCTCGTGCGCCTCGCGGCCCTTGGAGTCCTTGGCCGTGGCGCTGATCTTGTACGTGGTCGAGCGCTCCAGCTGGACGTCGGGCTGCCAGCTCGTGCCGTCGGCGGCGAGCGAGCCCTTGACGGGAGCACCGTCCGCCGTGGTCATGGTGACCTGGGACAGCGTGCCCTTGGCCACGGTGACCTTGGCGTCATTGTTGATGCTCGCGTTGGTCGCACCGTTCTTCGGCGCGATGGATATCTGCGCTTCCGAAGCGTCCTGGGCGGCGGCCTTGTCGACGTCGGCCGCCTGCGACCTGTTCGAGTTGTCGGCGCTGCTGCTCGCGTCGCCGTCGTTGCAGGCGGTGAGCACCAGAACTCCGCCAAGCAGTGCGGACGCGGCCATCAGGCCTTTGCGCCGCTTGCTTCCCGTCATCACACGCTTCTCCATACGTTGCCGAATCCCCAAAATCCCCGAGCGGAGCCGCCGTCGATCGACGAACCCGTCAATGTTCCTAGAACCCATGGAAAGGGTCCTCCGTTCCACATCCAAGAGAGATGTGGGGAACACCACTCAACGACGCATGGCCGGCAGTGGCGGTTCCCGACGTCGGTCACGTATATGCGACCGGTACGTGCCACGGCCCCGGTCCACGGAAGGAAGCGGGTCGGGGCCGGGCACGTACTGCCTGCTAGACCCGCCGCTCCGCACCGCTGCTCACGCCGCTGTGCTCGCCGTCGTCCACCCCATTGTGCGGGATGCCGTCGGCACTCCCCGCTTCGTGATCTTCGTACGCGTCACCCTCGTCGTCGGCTTCGTCGTCCGCTTCGTCCTCCTCGTCGAGGTCCCAGGCGTCCGGGTCGGCCGGGTCGTAATCGACGATCTCGCTGCTCCAGGACGCCTGGGTGAGTTCGACCCCCGGCACCTCGCTGACCAGGTCGAACGGGTCGACGAGGGAGGCGAGGGCCTCGGCGCCGTCCTCCCGTACGGCGGCCTCGGCCCGCATGCGCTCCTCGGCGGGCTCGCCGCCGGGCTCTCCGTACTCGGCGGCGATGGACTCCAGTGCGGTACCGCTCAGGGCGGCGGGGTCCGTGATCTCCAACACCATTTCGACCCGAAGCCGAACAAATCGTGATGCCTCAGAAGTGCTCATGCTTCGGAGCGTAAGCGCCCCGCACCCTGCGACTTTCCTGCGACCCGCTGCTGTCACTAGCATCTGCGTACAGGCCTGACTCACGGCTGTGACAAGGGGGAACGATTCCGTGGCTGCTGCTCGTCGCCCGCTCCTGACCGCCACCGCCGCGGGCACCTTGCTGGCCGCCCTGTGGTTCGTCCCGTCCGCCAACGCGACGGACGATCCGCTCGGCGCACCGGGCGCACGGAGCCGCCCGGCCACCGCCACCGGGAGCACCACGAGCGGTCCTCGGCTCGCCGGCACCGGGAGCACCGCGACGGGTCCGAGGCTCGCCGATACCGGGGCCGGGGTCGACACCACCCCGTATCTGATCGGCGGCATGGCGTTCCTGGGCATCGGCGCGGCCTTCGTCACCTACTCGGTACGCCGCACCGGCACCCTGTCCGCCTGATCCGAACGAAAGACCTGATCCGGCCTGATCCGAACGAAAATCCCTGGGCCCTGATCCGCCGGACAGGCTCTAGCCCAGCGGTCCGGTCACCGGCTCGACCGCCGCGACCAGCCTGCCCGCCCGTACGAACGCGTCCGCCGCGGCCAGGTCCGGCGCCAGGAAGCGGTCCGGTCCCGGCCCCTCGACGCCCGCCGCGCGCAGCGCCTCGACGGCGGCCCGCGAGGCGGGCGCGGGGGTGAGGCCCTGGGCGGCGCGCAGTTCGATGGCGCGGGTCGCCGCGTACAGCTCGACGGCGACGATGCGGGCGAGGCTGTCGACGACGGTACGGAGCTTGCGCGCCGCCGACCAGCCCATGGAGACGTGGTCCTCCTGCATCGCGGAGGACGGGATCGAGTCGGCCGAGGCCGGGACCGCGAGCCGCTTCATCTCGCCGACCAGGGCGGCCTGGGTGTACTGGGCGAGCATCAGACCCGAGTCCACACCGGGGTCTTCGGCGAGGAAGGGCGGCAGTCCGTGCGAACGGTCCTTGTCCAGCAGCCGGTCGGTGCGGCGCTCGGTGATCGAACCGAGGTCGGCCGCGACGATCGCCAGGAAGTCGAGTACGTACGCGAGGGGGGCGCCGTGGAAGTTCCCGTTGGACTCGAGCCGGCCTCCCCCGCTCCCGGCTCCGCCCGACCTGGAGGTACTCCCTCGCAGCACGACGGGATTGTCGACGGCGGAGGCGAGTTCGCGGTCCGCGACGGTCGCGGCGTAGTCGAGGGTGTCGCGTCCGGCGCCGTTGACCTGGGGAGCGCAGCGCACGGAGTAGGCGTCCTGCACGCGGGGCGCGGCGCCCGTGATCTCGGCGTGCCGCCCTGTGAGGCCGGACCCGGCGAGGACCCGGAGCATGTTGTCGGCGCTGACGCCCTGGCCCGGGTGCGGGCGGATGGCGTGCAGCTCCGGGGCGAGCACCTTGTCCGTGCCGAGCAGCGCCTCCAGGGAGAGGGCGGCGGTGATGTCGGCGCAGGTGTAGAGGTTCTTCAGGTCGGCGAGAGCCATGACGAGCATCCCGAGCATGCCGTCGGTGCCGTTGAGGAGGGCGAGGCCCTCCTTCTCGCGCAGCTCGACCGGGGTGATGCCGTGGGTGGCGAGCAGTTCGCCCGCGGGGAGCACGGCGCCGTCGGGGCCCTCCGCGTCGCCCTCGCCCATCAGTGTCAGCGCGCAGTGGGCGAGCGGGGCCAGGTCGCCGGAGCAGCCGAGTGAGCCGTACTCGTGGACAACGGGGGTGATGCCCGCGTTGAGGACGTCGGCCATGGTCCGTGCGACCTCGGGCCGTATGCCGGTGTGTCCGGAGGCGGCCGTCTTCAGCCGCAGGAACATCAGCGCGCGGACGACCTCGCGCTCGACCCGCGGGCCCATGCCCGCGGCGTGCGAGCGGACGATGTTGCGCTGGAGCCGGCCGCGGAGGTCCTGGCCGATGTACCGGGCGGCCAGCGCGCCGAAGCCGGTGGAGACGCCGTAGACCGGCTCGGGCCCGGCGGCGAGCGCGTCCACGATCTCGCGGGCGGCGGCGAGCGCGCTCACGGCGGCCGCGGAGAGCTCGACGCGGGCGTTGCCGCGGGCCACGGCGATGACGTCCCGGGCGGTCGTACCGGACGTCCCCACCACAACGGTGTGCATATCCACATGCAGAAGCGTACGGAGGAATCCCTACATGTCACCAGAGGTCGTACGGCCGACCCCGCACCGGTCCCGTCCGGGTCGTACGGCCGACCCCGCACCGGTCCCGTCCGGGTCATACGGCCAGCCCCGCACCGTCCGGTCCGGGTCGTACGGCCGGCCCCGCACCGGTCCGGTCCCGCGGTCAGGGGCTGCTGCCGCGCAGGTGCCGGCGGTCGTGCGGGGATCTGGGCGGCGCGTCGGCCAGCCGGATCACCTCGCCGTCGCGCCCGGCCACCACCGGCTCCGTGGAGCGGGCCGCCTTCGCCCGGTACTGGGCCGCGTCCGCCAGCCGGAACAACCGCCGCGCGGACACCACCGGGCCGATCGGGTCGCCGGTCGACGCGATCCCGCACGCCACCCCGTCACCGAGCTCCAACTCGGCTGCGCGGTCGCAGAGTTCGGTCGCCACCCGGATCACGTCGTCCGACTCCGGGCCGACCGTGAGCAGACAGAACTCGTCGCCGCCGAGCCGGGCCGCGAGCGCACCGGGCAACATGGCGCCGCAGCGGGACAGCACCGAGCCGAAACGTTCCAGCAGACGGTCGCCGACCGCATGGCCGCGAGTGTCGTTGACCCGCTTCAGACCGTTGAGGTCGCAGACGACCAGGCTGACCACCGCACCGTCCGCCCGATGCCGCTCCACCGCCTCGTCGAGCCGCACATCGACGGAGCGGCGGTTGGCCAGCCCGGTGAGCGGATCGGTGAAGGCGAGCTTGCGGACCTCTTCGAGCCGTTCGGCCTGGGAGATCCCGGCGGCGACGACCGAGGCCAGCACGGTCGCGAAGTCCGCGTCCTGGCGCCCGAACACCGGCTCCCCCACCGGGCGGGCCACATACAGCTCGCCCCAGGCCCGCCCGTGCAGCACGATCGGCGCGACCACGCAGCAGCCGCGCCCGCGCCGGCGCAGAGCCGCCGCCCGCTGTTGGCAGTACCCACGGCCGTACCCGCGCACCCCGGCACCCGGCGTTCCGCCCACCGGACCGTCGGCGGTCTCCACCCAGGCGTCCGGCTCACCGCCACCGGCCCACCGTTCGTGCAGGAACTCGGTGATCTCCGGGAACTGGTACACCGGGTACGTCTCCTCCTCGGGGAACTCCTCCTCCCCTTCGGCCCGTTCGCCCGCGTTCACCAGCACGCGCAGCCGCCCGGGCCCGCGCTCCCACACGGAGAGCGCGGCGAAGCTGCCGCCCAACGCCTCGCACGCCCCCAGCGCGGCCGCTCGCCACGACCCCCGCGGGGTGTGCGCCGCCGCCATCGTCTGCGCAAGCGAAACCACGGCCCGCAGGCGCGCATCATCACCACCCATCGCTACAGCTTATGTAGTTTTGCAGTGATTTGATCAGCTTGGGATGCCGCGAGTGTTCACTGCGTGTCCTCTTGAACACTCGACGTCATTCGCCGAGCCAGTTCGGCTTCCTCTTCTCGTTGAACGCGGCCACACCCTCGGCCCGGTCACCGGAGAAGGCCACCGACCGCCAGGCGGCGTCCTCGACTTCGAGACCGGCCCGCAGATCGAGGCCGTGACCGAGCCGCAGCGCCCGCTTGGCGGCCCGCAGCCCCACCGGGGAGTTGGCGGCGATCCGGCCCGCGAGCGCCAGCGCGGCCTCCCGGTCCCGCCCCGCCTCCACCAGTTCGTCGACGAGCCCCGTGTCGCGCGCCTCGGCCGCCTCCACGCGCCGGGCCGTGAAGACCAGCTCGGCGGCGCGCGCCGCACCGATCCGCCGCGGCAGCAACTGCGTACCGCCGCCGCCCGGGATGACACCGACGGACACCTCGGGCAGGCCCACCACGGCCGTGCGGTCGGCGACGATCAGATCGCAGGACAGGGCCAGCTCGAATCCACCGCCGAGCGCGAAGCCGTGCACGGCCGCGATGGTCGGCATCGGCAGTTCGAGCACGCCGGTGTAGGCGCCGCGGGCGGTGGGGCGCTGGCGCAACAGGTCGGCGTCGGTGAAGGAGTTCCGCTCCTTCAGGTCCGCGCCCACGCAGAAGGCCCGCTCGTGGCTCGACGTGAGGACGGTGACCCGTACGCCCGGGTCGGCGGCGAGCGCGGCACAGGCGGCGGCGATCGAGCGGGCCATGTCCGTGGACACCGCGTTCATCGCCTTGGGCCGGTCGAGGACCAGCTCGGCGACGTGTTCCTGCCCCTCGTGGACCCGTACGACGACGAATTCGCCGAACCGCTGCTCGGACGTGACGGTCATGACTGCACCCCTCCGGTTAACGATCGTTACCGGAGGGATCCTATGGGGCGCCCGGGGCAACGGTCCCTGGCGAGTGGTGAGTGATGAGCGGTCGGCGGTGGGTTCGCAACGAGCTCAGGACGTACCCCGGCGCGCCAGCAGCCAGGGCTCGACGACGCCGAGGCCGCGCACCGGGCGCTGCCACATCGGCTGCAGCCCGTAGCGGTACGTGGGCACGGACACCGGCTCCACGCCGTCCTGCCGTTCCTTCTCCGCGAGCGCGGCCTCCTGTGCCGCCTGCGCCTCGGAGGCCGGGGCGTCGCCGGTGCGGGTCAGCTCCTCCGCGAACGCCCCGTCCACCAGCACGGCGTCCTTCGGCGCTATCGAGGTCAGCCGACTGGCCAGGTTCACCGTCGTGCCGAAGACATCGCCCATTCGGGTGGTGACCGTGCCGAACGCGATGCCGACGCGCAGCGCGGGCATCGTGTCGTCCTGGGTCATCGCCTCGATCAGGCGCAGCGCGATCTCGGCCGCGGTGCGCGCGTCGTCCGCGGCGTAGAGGACCTCGTCGCCGAGGGTCTTGATGAGCCGGCCGCCATGGGCGGCGACCAGGTCGGCGCAGGTGGTCTCGAACGCCTCGACCAGCTCGCCGAGCTCCTCCTCCTCCAGTCGCCGGGTCAGCCGGGTGAACCCGACGAGGTCGGCGAAGCCGACGGCCAGGCGCCGGTCGACCATCTCCTCGTCGTCGGCGGCCTGCACGACCCGGCCGGTGGCGGCGGCGAGCTGGCGCCGCCACACGTACACCAGGAACTCCTCCAGCTCCGGGAGGAGCAGCTCGACCAGCGGGTACGTGACCTCGGTACGGGTCATTCCGGGCTCGGGCGGCTCGGTCAGCCCTTCCAGGAAGGAATCGATCTGCCACTCCGCCAGCCGGGCGGTGGTCTGTCCGGTGGACCGGGCCACCTGGATCGCCATCGGCTCGCTGAGCAGTCCCGCCTCGACGAGACCGGCGAGCCGGCGCAGCGCCAGCACATCGGCCTCGGTGAGCGCCCTGGCCTGCCCGATGTCGGCGAAGCCCATGGCCCGCCAGAACCGGGATGCCAGGTCCATCGAGACGCCGGCGGTACGGGCCGCCTGGAACGGCGTGTAGCGACGGTCGGCGCCCAGGATCAGCTGTTCGAGCCGGATCGCGAGGGGATCGTCGGTCGGTTCCGCCGTGTGGTCGACGTCGTGATGCGGTGTCGGGTGGACCGAGGGTTCCGACGGGGGGTCCGCGCCCGCGCCGGAGGTCGTGTCGTCGACGGTCACCAGCCGCCTCCTGCCCGTTCCCTGCGCACTGCCCTGCCGATCTGTCGGTGGATCGCCTCAACGATACGGCAGGTGTGCCGTGGCTCACGTCCCCAGGGCGTCCCGGAATGTTCCCGGGTGGGCCGGGGGGCGTGGGCGGTCACAGCCGGTGGGTGGCTTCCAGGAGGGCAAGGCCTCATGCCCCCGGTACGTGTGCGGGTGGACCGGAAGACCTGGCAGGTCAGGCACAACGCGGCGCCCGCACGCAGGCCCCGCGATCGCCGGACGGGGTGCTTTTCGGCCCGTCCGGCGATCGAGGACAGAACGGCAACCGGACGGCCCCGGTGAACCACGCGACACCGCAGTGGACCCGCCCCTCACGTCAGGCCGCCGCCGAGCCCGCGCAGGTGCACGATGTCGCCCGCGGACACGGGTTCCTGGAGGCCATCGTCGGTGGACAGGATCAGGCGGCCGTCGCTGTCGATCGCCACGGCCTCGCCGGTGAGCGTGCGGTCGCCGGGGAGCTGGGCCCGTACCGCCCGGCCCAGGGTCGCGCAGCCCGCCGCGTACGCCTCCTGCAGGCCGCTCGCCGCCGCGTCGCCGTCCGCCGCGCACCACTGGACGTACCAGTGCTCCAGCGAGCGCAGTACGCCGCGCAGCAGCGTCTCCCGGTCGGTGGAGACCGCACCGGCCAGGGCCAGCGAGCCGGCCGTGGGGGCGGGGAGTTCGTCGGCGTGCAGGGAGACGTTGAGGCCGATGCCCACGACGACGCCGTCCCCGGCGCGCTCGGCCAGGATGCCGCCCGCCTTGCGTTCCTCGCCCGCCACACTCACGAGGAGGTCGTTGGGCCACTTCAGGGCCGTGTCGACGCCCGCCGCGCGGGCCAGGCCCGTGGCCGTCGCGACCCCGGCGAGCAGGGGCAGCCAGCCCCACTGCCGCACGGGGATGTCGCCCGGCGCCAGGAAGACGGAGAAGAACAGGCCCGACCGGGCGGGAGCCGTCCAGGTCCGGTCCAGCCGGCCGCGGCCGGCGGTCTGTTCCTCGGCGACCAGCACGGCGCCCCCGGCGAGCCCCTCCGCCGCTCGCCGGGCAAGGTCGGAGTTGGTGGAGCCGGTGGTCTCCACGACGTCGAGCGAGGTCCACAGCCCGCCCGGCCGCAGCAGCCCGCGGCGCAGAGCGGGGACGTTCAGGGGCGGCCGGTCCAGGTCCGACCAACGGCTGTGAGACGCATCCGAAGGTGTCATGCAAGCCAGATTAGGTGTGGTAAACGACGCACTGCCGAACCGTATCGACGCCGATACGCTACGGATCAGTAGGTGTTCAGGACCTGATCAGTGGGAGTTCAGCAGCTGATCAGCCGCACAGTCGTCCCCGTGACCAGGCAGGGAGCCGCCACCCGATGTCCGAGCCGGAAGAGATCGACATCCACACCACCGCGGGCAAGATCGCCGACCTGCAGCGCCGCATCGACGAAGCGACGCACGCGGGCTCCGAACGCGCGGTCGAGAAGCAGCACGCGAAAGGCAAGTTGACCGCCCGCGAGCGGATCGACCTGCTGCTCGACCAGGGTTCCTTCGTGGAGCTCGACGAGCTGGCCCGGCACCGTTCCACGAGCTTCGGCATCGAGAAGACCCGCCCCTACGGTGACGGCGTCGTCACCGGCTACGGCACGGTCGACGGCCGCCCCGTCTGCGTCTACTCGCAGGACTTCACGATCTTCGGCGGCTCGCTCGGCGAGGTCTACGGTGAGAAGATCGTCAAGGTGATGGACTTCGCGCTGAAGACCGGCTGCCCGGTCATCGGCATCAACGACGGCGGCGGCGCACGCATCCAGGAAGGCGTGGCCGCGCTCGGTCTGTTCGCCGAGATCTTCCGTCGCAATGTGCACGCCTCGGGCGTCGTCCCGCAGATCTCGCTGATCGTCGGACCGTGCGCGGGCGGCGCGGTCTACTCCCCCGCGATCACCGACTTCACCGTCATGGTCGACCACACGTCGCACATGTTCATCACGGGCCCCGACGTCATCAAGACCGTCACCGGTGAGGACGTCGGCTTCGAGCAGCTCGGCGGCGCCCGCACCCACAACACCACGTCCGGCGTGGCGCATCACATGGCGGGCGACGAGAAGGACGCCATCGAGTACGTCAAGTCGCTGCTGTCGTACCTCCCTTCGAACAACCTCTCCGAGGCACCGGCCTTCCCGGAGGAGGCGGACCTCACCACCACGGAGGAGGACCGCGAGCTCGACACCCTCATCCCGGACTCGGCGAACCAGCCGTACGACATGCACACCGCCATCGAGCACGTACTGGACGACGGCGAATTCCTGGAGACGCAGGCGCTGTTCGCGCCGAACATCCTCACCGGCTTCGGGCGCGTGGAGGGCTATCCCGTCGGCATCGTCGCCAACCAGCCGATGCAGTTCGCGGGCTGCCTGGACATCAACGCGAGCGAGAAGGCGGCCCGGTTCGTCCGCACCTGCGACGCGTTCAACGTGCCCGTGCTGACCTTCGTCGACGTCCCCGGCTTCCTGCCCGGCGTCGACCAGGAGTACGGCGGCATCATCCGCCGCGGCGCCAAGCTGATCTACGCCTACGCGGAGGCGACCGTCCCGCTGATCACGGTGATCACCCGCAAGGCGTTCGGCGGCGCGTACGACGTGATGGGCTCCAAGCACCTGGGCGCCGACATCAACGTGGCCTGGCCGACCGCGCAGATCGCCGTCATGGGCGCGCAGGGCGCGGTGAACATCCTGCACCGCCGCACCATCGCTGCCGCCGAGGATCAGGAAGCCACCCGCGCCGCGCTGATCGCCGACTACGAGGACGCGCTGCTCAACCCGTACGTCGCGGCCGAACGCGGCTACGTCGACGCGGTGATCCTGCCGTCCGACACCCGCGCGCACATCGTGAAGGGGCTGCGCCAGCTGCGTACGAAGCGCGAATCGCTGCCCCCGAAGAAGCACGGCAACATCCCCCTCTAGAAAGGGTCCTGGCCATGATCAAGGTCGTACGGGGCAACCCGACCCCTGAGGAGCTGGCTGCCGCACTGGCGGTGGTCCGGGCACGCGCGGCAACGTCCGCGGTGTCGTCCGGCGCACCGTCCCTCCCGGCGCTGCCCGGCCAGTGGTCCGACCCGGGGCGCATCGCCCGGCGTGAGCGCCACCTGCCGGGGCCGCGGGCCTGGGCGCGGACGTACTGGCCCGGGTAGTCGCGGAAGTATCTGTTCGCACGCGTTTCCGGAGGCCCCGGCCCGTACGGGCC
>NZ_JBHVFF010000251.1:0-5245 GCF_042801895.1 Streptomyces sp. NPDC057543
CTTTTGAGGGGACCGGCCCACCGGTCGTTCACGGGGGTCAGCCGACGAGTTCCGGGTGAGGGCGGCGCTTGGCGGGCGTCCAGCAGCGCAGGATGTCACGGACCGAGACGATGCCGACCGGCCCGTGGTCGTCCAGCACGATCAGGTGGCGGAACCCGCCGTGCGTCATGGCCTCCGCGGCCTCTGCCAGGGTCCAGGTGGGCGCGGCGAAGACCACGTCGGTGGTGGTGTGGGCGGAGGCGGTCTCGACATCGGGATTCACGCCCGAGCCGACCGCGTTGAGGATGTCGCGCTCGGTGAGAATGCCGAGCCCGCTGGTGTCCCGGTCGAGAACGACCGCGGCTCCGACGCGCCGGACCGACATCAGCCGGGCGGCCTCGCGGAGCGTATGGGCGGGTCCGATGGTGAGGATCAGCGTGCTCATGGCGTCACGGACGAGCATGAAATGAGCCACCTCCTTCGTGAACCGACCGTGTGAGTCGATTCACAAGTTCACAAGCGGGGGGACTCTCAGAGTTGCATCGATGCGGGAACGGGACAAGGGGGGACGGGATCATCCGAGGGGCGTGCGGTGGTGCACGCCCCCGGGGGGCGCGATCCGGATCAGTAGCGCTGGTATTGAACCGCCCCTCCGGTGGGGTGCGGCATCGCTCCGCAACATGCCGGAGAGCTGCGTGGTTTGTGGGCGTCGTTGGTCGTTGTCGGTCATCGTAGGGCCCCCTCGGACGGCCCACAGACGGCCCGGAAGAAAGCCAAGCGCGCCAAGAAGGCCCAGGCTGTATGCAAGAAGAACGGCCTGAAGGTCAGACGGAAGAAGTTCAAGCAGTAGGGCTCGCACTCCGCCGCCTACGCAATCAATCCCATGGTGCTGTGTGACACGCTATGCCTGAGCGGCAGGAAACCCCAGGTCGGCGACTATCTACCTGGGATTTCTGGTGCCGCCTTCGGGATCCGAACCTGAGGTTGCGGGGTGGTCACTGCTGCGGCGTGGCCGCGAGCGCGAGCTGCTCATGCTCGATGCAGCCCAGGCCCCTGGTGTCGTCCAACTTTCCCGAGGAGTCGCCAGCGCGTCGCCGCATCCGAAAATCGAACACGCGTACCATTCACATGTGCCCATGTGCGACTTTCCCGAGAACCTGCGCGACGCCCAGCTCGCGCTGCACCAGACCCACGCCGAATGCGAGCAGTACGCCGCTGATGTCCCGTGGTCCGCCGAACCGATGGCGGGCTGAGAGAGCGAGAAGCAGTCGTACGCCAGCTTCCGCTCCGGCAAGGCCGACAGTCCCGGGCGCATGCAGGAGCAGGCCGCGAAGGTCGCCGACTTCCAGGAGAGGCTGTGCCGGCTGAGCATCCAGGTGGCCACCCGCCCGTACTGGGCGACTCTCGACAGCAGCGTGGTGGACGCGAGGATGGCTCTCAAGCACGTCCACGAGTCCGCGGACGAGGCGGCGTAGCCGTGCCAGATCCCGGCTCAATTTCCCGCCTTGACAAGCTCCGGGCTCTTGAGGAATGGCTTGACTGGCCGCTGCGCCAGACCCGGAACTGGGTCCGGGAGCTTGAGGTCGAGGAGCGGCAGGAGCAGCAGCGCCGGGAGAGGGCGAGGGCTGAGCTGTCGTGGAAGCACCAGCCCCAAGGCTCTGGCAGTCCTGCGCTGCTGCACCGCGGTGGCTGCGCGGCCTATGGCGCGCAGATGGGGTTCCTCAACCGCGAAGAGGCGATCAACGCGATGAACGAGCCGGACATCGAGCTGTGCCAGATCTGTAATCCGCAGACGGGCCTGGTGTAGGGCCGTACGGACCGCTCCGGGTGCCGGCTTTCGGTTCTGTTCGCACGTTGAAGCCGGGTGTTGGCGTCCACCCCATAGGAGTGGCTGTAGTTGATGGGCCCACTTGGTGCAGGGTGGGGCGGATGCTAGCCATTTTCCATGCTGTGTACGGATCTTCAGCCGTCTTCTTTGAGTTCGTGACACTTGGGGAAGTGGTTGAGGTCTAGGCTTACGAGCCTTGCTGATAGTCCGTCAAGGGAGACGTAATGCTGGTAGAGGCGTTGTTGGCGTTGGCAGCGGCGGGTGGCGGTGCCATCGTGCAGGCAGCTGGTACGGATGCCTGGAACGGTGTGCGCAGCGGTATCGCCCGGGCGTTGGGGCGTGGTGAGGAAGCGTGGGAGCAGAGGGAGTTGGAGCGGTTGGACCAGACACAAGCTGCGCTGGACGCCGCGACCGAAGGCGAGCTCGAACGAGTCCAAACGGCGCAGGCGGCGGTGTGGCAGAACAGGTTGGAGATGCTGCTGGAGGAACTTCCGGAGGCACAGCGGCTGCAGGTCGCGGCGGAACTTCGGGCTGTGATCGAGCAGGGGAGTGTGGACGGTAAGGGACAGTCCGTACACAACGACTTCAGCGGTTCGACGTTCGAGAAGTCAGCAGTGCAAGGCAGCGGTACGCAGAACAACACCTTTAACTGACAGACGGGGGCAGAGCCAGTGGGGGGCAAGGGCAAGAAGGCCAAAAGGCGGAACAAGAAGGGCGGACTGCCGGCTCAGCAAGTTAGTGGACGACACGTGAGCGGTTCGGGGCACGGTGATGACTTCTCCGGAAGCCAGTTCAGTTACGCCGCTGCCCAGCAGCGTGGAACGCAGTACAACACGTTCGTGCAGCAGTACGCGCCGGCGCCGTCCGCACTTGACGCGCTTCCGCATCTTCCGCCCGAATTCACGGGTCGCGACGAGGACGTGGCGCCGCTGCTGGAACTGCTCGCCCCGGACTCCAGCGCCGGACGCCCTGTGGCAGTGGTGGCGGGCATGGGTGGAGTCGGCAAGACGACCCTCGCCTACGCCGTCGGCCACCAGGTCCTCGAACGCGGGTGGTTCACCGGCGTACTCCTAGTGGATCTGCGTGGCTACGATTCTCAGCCAGCCACGCCGGAGCAGTCCCTCGATGCGCTGTTGCGCCGACTGGGAGTGCAGCCGGAGCATATTCCCCCCACCGGACCCGACCGAGAAGTGTTCTACCGATCCCACCTCGCCAGTCGTGGCCGCAAGGGGCAGCGGCTGCTCGTCATCGCCGACAATGCCTCCAGCGCAGCCCAAGTCAAACCTCTGCTGCCGCCTTCCCCACACGGCATGCTCGTCACCTCTCGCAAGGCCCTGCCGGGAATCGGGCGGCCGCGGTCCCTGCACCAGCTCCAGCCCGAGAACGCGGTCGCCCTCTTGGATCTCGCCCTGCGTGAGGCGAACCCCGACGACCGGCGCGTAGAAGAGGACAAGGAGGCGGCCGAGCGGGTGGCATTGGCCTGTGGATGCCTGCCGCTGGCCCTCCAGATCGTCTCCGCGCTCCTCGTGCAGGACCTGGGCCAGCCTCTCGCCGAACGCGCTGAACGCCTCACCGCGGGTGAGGGGCGGCTGGACAGTATCAACGACGGCGAACGCGACCTGCGCACCGTCTTTGACCAGACCCTTGACAGTCTCCTTCCGCAGCAGCAGGACCTCTTCCGCATGTTGTCCCTCAACGCCGGGCCCGACATCTCCACTTCCGCCGCAGCAGCCCTCACCCACCAGACCGAAACGGTTATCGATAACCAGCTCAGCCAACTCGCCGCCGCGCACCTCATCAACCGCAGCACCATCCGGGGCCGGTGGCAAATGCACGACCTGCTTCGCGACTACGCTGAAGAACAAACTCAGAAACACTTGGAACACAACCGCGCTGCCCGCCGCAAATACGGCCAGGCCCGCCAACGCCTTGCCGACCATTACGTGAAGTGGGTAGAAATTGCAAGAACTCACATTGATTTCTCCACGCAGCTGCACCCTTCTCCGGAATTCAGCGGCCGGGTAGAGGCTTTGCAATGGGTGGATAATGAGCGCGCCACACTTATCGCTACGGCGCATTTCGAGGCCCCGTCCGTGAGATCTACTCGCATCTGTTTCGCCCTCACTGAATATCTGCAATACCGCGAGCTGCATCATGACGCTTTGGCGGTAAGCGCTCTGAGTTTGGACTCTCTTCGCACGCTGAGAGATCGTCGCAACGAACCTGGTGCATGGAGCAATCTTGGCTATGCCCTGCGGCGGCTGCACCGTTACGACGAAGCCCTCGCCGCCCATACCACCGCCCGCACCCTCTGCGAGGAGACCGGTAACACCCGCGGCCAAGCCACCGCCTGGGACAACACCGGCAACGCGTTGTGGCAGCTGCATCGTTACGACGAAGCCCTCGCCGCCCATACCACCGCCCGCACCCTCTACAAGGAGACCGGTTACACCCACGGCCAAGCCACCGCCTGGGACAACGCCGGCAACGCCCTGGAATCGCTGCATCGTTACGACGAAGCCCTCGCCGCCCACACCACCGCCCGCGCCCTCTACGAGCAGGCCGGCGACACCCACGGCCAAGCCACCGCCTGGGACAACACCGGTGACGCCCTGGAAGACCTGAATCGTTACGACGAAGCCCTCGCCGCCCATACCACCGCCCGCACCCTCTACGAGCAGACCGGCGACACCGGCGGCCAAGCCACCGCCTGGGGCAACACCGGCAACACCCTGCGGCAGCTGCATCGTTACGACGAAGCCCTCGCCGCCCACACCACCGCCCGCACCCTCCACGAGCAGACCGGCGACACCCACGGCCAAGCCGCCGCCTGGGACAATGCCGGCAACGTCCTGGAAGCCCTGCATCGTTACGACGAAGCCCTCGCCGCCCACACCACCGCCCGCACCCTCTACGAGCAGACCGGCGACACCGGCGGCCAAGCCGCCGCCTGGGGCAACACCGGTGACACCCTGCGGCGGCTGCATCGTTACGACGAAGCCCTCGCTGCCCACACCACCGCCCGCACCCTCTACAAGGAGACCGGTAACACCCGCGGCCAAGCCATCGCCTGGGACAGCGCCGGCAACGTCCTGGAAGACCTGCACCGTTACGACGAAGCCCTCACTGCCCACACCACCGCCCGCACTCTCCACGAGCAGACCGGCGACACCCGCGGCCAAGCCACCGCCTGGGACAACGCCGGCGACGTCCTGGAAGCCCTGCATCGTTACGACGAAGCCCTCGCCGCCCATTCCACCGCTCGCGCCCTCTACGAGCAGACCGGTAACACTGGCGGCCTAGCCATCGCCTGGGGCAACACCGGTGACACCCTGCGGCGGCTGCATCGTTACGACGAAGCCCTCGCCGCCCATTCCACCGCTCGCGCCCTCTACGAGCAGACCGGTAACACTGGCGGCCTAGCCATCGCCTGGGGCA
>NZ_JBHVFF010000251.1:5342-13246 GCF_042801895.1 Streptomyces sp. NPDC057543
GCAACACCGGTGACACCCTGCGGCAGCTTCATCGTTACGACGAAGCCCTCGCCGCCCATTCCACCGCTCGCGCCCTCTACGAGCAGACCGGTAACACCGGCGGCCTAGCCATCGCCTGGGGCAACACCGGTGACACCCTGCGGCAGCTTCATCGTTACGACGAAGCCCTCGCCGCCCACACCACCGCCCGCACCCTCCACGAGCAGACCGGCGACACCCACGGCCAAGCCACCGCCTTGAGCAACGTCGGGTCTATTTTCCGAGGACTCCGCCGCTACGGCGAAGCCGTGGCCGCTGGCGGGGGTGCGGCGGAAATGCTGGAGAGCCTGGGGGACCTCACGAGTGCTGGAGAGGCTTTTGGTGAACTGGCGACCAGCCTTGATGCAGCTGGCGCCGCTTCCACGATAGTCAGGGACACCTGGCTGCGCTCAGCTAGAGCCTATGACGCGGCGGGCGCAACGGAAAAGGGAGAACAGTCACGCTCGAACGCGGCAGCTAAGGGGCCGTAGAGAAGTGCGGAATCTGGTGGTTGAGGGCGGGATCGCGTGCTTGGGCAGGAACCCAGCCGCAATGTACCCCATCTCTGACGTCAGGTGGCTGACTGCTCTGAGCGCGGCACGGACGTCGGTCGGGCTGGAGCGGAGCGAGCCGCCTTGATGAAGTAGGGAACTCTTACCGTGCTGTCACGCCTGGTCTCAGTCTCTGGTCCGGGGGCATCCATGCCATAGGAGGCACATGGCAGGCTTAAGGCAACTACGGCCAAGAGGGGGAGAACGCGTGTCGCAGCAGGCCAGCCCTCGGGGAACCTTCCTGAAGATCGCTGATGTTGTCAGGGCGCAGATCGACGCAGACGACGAGATGACTGAGCTGCCGTCGGCTGCGGACTTGATGCGCGAGCACGGGGTATCTCGTGGCGTCGCGCTCCGAGTCTTCGGTGTTCTCCAGAAGGACGGGGTCGCGGAATCGGTGCCCGGCGGGCGCTGGCGGGTAGTTCGGCGTGGGCAGTCCGTCGACCGCCGGCCGTTGGCCGAACGCCTCGCTGAGGTGATCACGGATGACGGGCTTGCCGTGGGGGCAGCCTTCCCGAGTGCGTCAGCCCTGTGCGCGCGCTTTGACGTCTCGCGGCCGACAGTGAGTAAGGCACTCGACAAGCTGCAAGCCGCTGGGCTGCTGTCGGAAGGGAGGCAAGGGAAGCAGCGAACCGTGCTGTCCCTGCCGAACCGAGAGGAGAGTTCCAAACCTTGAGCACCACGGGACTGACTGAGTGGGCTTATCCCCTCGCCGAGTCACTGCTCTCCGAGCCCCTGCCTCGCAGGTGGGCGCATTCGCGGGGTGTGGCAGAGAGAGCCCGTACGATTGCCCCGATCCTGGGTTCGGATGCGGATCTGATGGAGGCAGCCGCGGTGCTGCACGACATCGGTTACGCGCCGGACCTGGCCAAGACCGGCTTTCACCCACTGGACGGTGCGCGGTACCTCCGGGACGTTGCCCGCGCAGACGAGCGGGTCGTGTGCCTGGTAGCGCACCACTCCTGTGCGTGGATGGAAGCAGAGGCGCGCGGGCTGCGCGAAGAGCTGGAGGGAGAGTTCCCTCGGCAGCATCCCCACCTCGCTGATGCGCTCTGTTACTGCGACATGAATACGACGCCGGACGGCACCCCGACGAACCCCTTGGACCGGGTGAACGAGATCGCAGGGCGCTATGGATCGGACAGTCTGATCGGCACATTCATCCGCCGGGCCGAACCGGAGATCCTCGCCAGTACCGCACGTGTCGTCGAGCGGCTCGCCGCCGCCAAACGTCAGCCGACGTAAGGCGCGGTCCGCGTCCGGTCCATTGCGTGCTCGATCCTGAGCCGCATGGTGGGGTGGATGTCGAATTCCAGCAGGTCTGCCGGGGAGACCCAGCGGACCTGTGTCGTTTCGTTGCTCGTGCGGAGATCGCCGCCGACCGGGCGAGCGCGGAAGCAGATACTGAACTGCTGCCGGGCCTCGCCGTCGTCGTACAGCATCACGTGCCCGGGGTCGGTGTAGATCCCCGACATATCGACGACTTCGGCCCTGATCCCGGTCTCTTCCCACACCTCGCGTGCAACGGTGTCGCTGATGGACTCACCCACGTCATGGCCGCCGCCAGGCAGTGCCCAACGCCCGTTGTCGGATCGTTGGATCAGCAGGACCTCACCTGAGTCGTTCTGCACGAACGCCACGACGGAGGGCACTACCGAGTTGGCCGGCGGGGCTTCGGGGTCGTGAAGGTAGTCGATGCGTCCCATGCTCAGGCTCCCGTGATGTCGTGATCCTCGACCGGGCGTGCGCTGCCCCAGGCCTGTTCGATGCTATTCGCGTAGGTGTCGAAGAGCCCGCCACCGGGGAGTCGTCGCAGATGCAGGACAGGCGCCATATACGCCCCGATTCCGTACACATGGGTGTTCACGAGCATCTCGTCGTCGGACCGGAAGAGCGAGTTGTAGAGAGTCCCGTCGTGCAGGCGAAAGTCGATGTCGGGGTGACTCGTGAAGAGTGGGCGGTAGTTCATCAGTGCGTTGCGGATCTTGCCGTCCATGATGCGGTGGCCTTCGTCTATGCCTCGCTGGTGCACCGCAGCGCAGGCAGGATCTCCCAGCAGGATTCGCACCTGGGTTGTCCCCTTCACCTTCCTTTTCAGGAGGTCATGGAACAGGGGATCTTCCGACAGCCATAGACCGGAGTAGACGAGAACATCAAGGCGCGCTTCCGCCCGTTCGTAGATCTCGCGCCACAAGCTGTTGGGCACCATGTGGCGGTGCGGATAGATGGTGACGATCTCCGCTTTACTCAGGTCAGTTGCCGTGTCGACTGCGCGGGAGTCGTCCCACAGGGTCGTCACGTCCACGTTGAGCAGTGACGCCGTGGCGTACTGATGGCGCCGGTACGGCACCTTGCCCTGGGTGATCCAGCGTTCGACCGTCTTCGGGTTGACCTCGATCGAATCGGCAAGATCCTGCACGGTCATGCCCTGCGCGAGGAGCGCCGACCGCAAGCGTTCGTTGGACATCGCAACCCCCGGTGGGACGTCTAGGGACCTCTTGAAGGTAACCAGATGGATCCGAGCTGTCCACGCATGGGGTAACCAACGCCCCTGGCCTGCGCCGATGCTGATGATGCGCCAGGTAGTTCCGGCGCGAATGCAAGAAGTCCCACCGTTCAGCTTGACGGACTATGATGTAGGACCTGTAATACAGGTACCGCATCGGTTCGCCGGTGAGGCGGAGCGACAGGAGGGCCCTATTGGGGCGCTCTTGAGTAGAGGGCGGGGACGCTGCAATCCCGCTAAAGGCCAGGTTGAGCAGGGTTTCGGCCCGTACTGGCGAGGTGGCCCGGTGACCGCGAGCAACGGCCGGAGTGTGGGGACGAGATCCCCCTTGCAGTGCGACATCCCGATGAGGCCGGCCGAGAGGAACCCAATGATCAGGCGATGTACCGAGGCGCTGCCCGCGCTGGACCGACGCGGGAAGCAACGCCCTTGGCGTCAGAGGCCGCGCAGTGCTGGCCGCCCGTTTGGACCGTGATTCCCGCGGCTATCGCGGGGCCGGTTGCCTCCCCCGCCCGTCCGGACCCATCGGGTGCCGTACGGGCGGGGCGGAGGGGAGCCGGAGAACGTCCTTCCTGCTTCACCCACACAACGGCGCGCGGCCCCAGTGTCCTACCACCGGGGCCGCTTTCCAGGCCGTTTCACCGCGAGGAGAAAACGACCCATGAAGACCATCGTTGCTGGTCGCGAGCCTGTTACCGCGACCGAGTTCATTGAGCTGGCTCTGGGTATCGACTTGGAGCTGTTCACTGGTTCGGCCACGGAGTCCGCGATGGAGCGGGCGGCGCGGCTGGACGTCGCCCGCGAGGTCCTCGCCGACCTGCGGGAGAGCGACCCGGAGGCCGCGGCCTACGCCGAGTCGCTGCTGCGGACCCTGCCGCTGAAGACGCGACGGCCCGACGGCCGGCGCCCGCGCCGCACGGTCCGGCGCCCGATGAAGGGCTGCACTGCCGGTTCGGCGGTGGCCGCGTGATGGAGCACACCACGCAGATCTCCAACCGCGGCGGCCGGTGGCGCCTGTACGTCGCGCTGCTGGGCGTCCCGGTCTCCCAGTGGCCTGAGCACGACTTCGGCCCGGCGGTCCCCGTGCCGACGGTGGCCGAGCGTTCACGGGCGCTCACCGCGCTCGGCTTCGTGTTCACGGACGACGCCGAGTGGGAGTGGACGGAGTACAGCGAGGCGCACGGCGACGACGCGTCGCCGGTCCGGCTGCTGGCTTCGTTCCGCGTGCGTTCACGGGACGGGGGTCAGCCGTGAACAGTGCTCAGATCCGTTCAGCGGACCGGGCCCTGTCGGTCGGCACGTGGCTGATCGTGGCCGGGGCAATGCTGTATTCGATCCTGACCGTTACCCCGCTCGCGGCCCGTCACACGCCCGACGCGTGGCGGTGGACGGCCCCGATCCTGCCTCTGGTCGTCGACGCCGCGGTCGTCATCGTGGTCCGCCTGGACGCCACGATGGCCCGCCTCGGCGGGCACGGCGGGTGGTGGCCCATCGTCCTGCGGTGGATGACCGGCTGCATGACCCTCGCCCTGAACGCGGCCGACTCCGCCCTGCAAAAGGACCTGGTCGGCGTGGCCGTGCACTCGGTCGCACCGCTGCTGCTGATCGTCACGGCAGAGACCGGACTCGCCTACCGGCGGGCCATCGCCGCCGCACTGACGGACCTGCACGCCCGGCAGCAGGCCGAGAAGGAAGCCCGCGAACAGGCCGCCGCCGACCGGCGCGAAGCGGCTGACCGCCGCGCCCGCGAGGAACGCGAGCACAAGGCCACGTTGGCCCGTGAACAGCGCGAGCACGAAGCCGGTTTGGCGCGTGAACAGCGTGAGCACGACGAGCGGGCTCGACGTGAGGAACAGGACCGTGCCCAGGCGCGGGAGCGGGCTGAGCGTGAGGCCCGTGAACGCGATCAGGCCGAGCGTGAACGCCGTGAACGCGAGCGTGAACAGCAGACCCGCGAGCGTGAACGCCGTGAACAGGAAGCCACCGAACATCGGGCGCGGGAGCGGGCTGAGCGTGAGGCCCGTGAACGCGATCAGGCCGAGCGTGAACGCCGTGAACGCGAGCGTGAACAGCAGACCCGCGAGCGTGAACGCCATGAACAGGAAGCCGCGGAACGCCGGGCTCTGCTCTCTGCCGGCCCTGCTGACGAGCGCCTGCCCGAGGACCGGGCCCGGCAGATCGTGACCGCCGCGTTCGAGTCCGGGCTCGCCGTGCGGGCCGCATCTGAGCTGTGCGGCTGGTCGACCGGCTGGGTCTCAGCCCGCTACCAGGAACTGCGCGACCCCAAGACCACCGCCCTTGAGGGAGCTTCCGCATGATCGCCGTCGTTCGCACCCGCACCCTGCACGTCCTGCGTGCCGGCCTCGCCGAGGCGGAGACGGCAACCACCGCCGCCCGCGCCCAGTCCGAGCAGCACCGGAAGGAAGGCGAGACCGCCACCGACTCCGCGATCCGAGCAGAGATCGCCCTGGAGGAACTACGCGCCACACTCGCCCGCACCACCGCCAACGCCGCCCGGCTTAAAGGTGAGCTGGAGACCCTGCGCGCCCAGTCCCTGCTCGACACCGAGGACCGGCAAGCCCTGCGGACGCTGCTGCGCATCACCCGGAAGCAGAGCGCTCGGGCCGACCGCGTCTACGTCCTCTTCCACCAGGGGGAGCTGCACAGCGTGCACGCCACCCCTCAGGCGGCGGAGTCCGCGGCCGAGGCCGAGGGCGCGCCCCGCTCCGGATGGACCGCACACACCCCGGGTGCCGCCTTGCCCCCGGCCTCCGAGGTCCTGTGGCGGGTACAGCCGCTCCCCCTCGGAGGTGCCCGGTGAGCGACATCGCCGATGGCCGGGCGCTCGAAGGCGCGACGCCGTGAGCACCCTTCCGGTCTACCGGTGGCGCCTGGCCCCGGACGGCTATGCCACCTACCGCCAGCTCCGTGCCCTTGGGCTGCGGCCGGGTGGTCAGGACGTCGCCGCGCAGCTCGAACGGCCCCGGCGCCACCGGGGCCCGCTGATCGCGTACCTCTACCGCATCGACCGCGCCAAGCCGGTCCGGCCGATGACACCGGGCCGGGCCGCGGCGCTCGCCAAGGCCATGACCGCCCGCCGTACCTGCCCCAACTGCGGGCGGGATGCCGGGTACTGCCTCCCGCGCTCGCTCGGCGTGTGCGTGGCCTGCGCCTTCCCCGAAGAACAGTGCGCCGCCTGAAAGCCAGCAGGGCCCGGCCCTCTCCACCACAGATCGCGCCGGGCCCCCAACTCCGTGAAGGAGCGCACTCAGCATGACGGACACCACCATCACTCCGGTAGCGGCCTCCGAGGTCGCCCCGGACACCAGCCCGCCCCCGGCCCCCGAGCAGAAGCCCGCAGAGGCCACTGGGGTGGAGCACACGCCGGGCGGTTGGCCGGTCGTCCCGCTCGCGGTGACCGGCACCAACGCCACCACGTCCCTGCTCGCCGCCGCCGCGCTCGTCGGAGGTCCGGCCGCCCTCGCGGTCGCTGCCACCGGCGCGGTCGTCCTCGGCACGGCTGCCGCGACCCGCAAGCACCGTGACAAGAAGAAGTCCCGCAAGGCCACGGGCCGAACGTCGCGCTCTGCGGCCGGTGCTGGGTCGACTGGCCGGACCGCCCGTCACGGCGGCGCCGGTCGGATGCCGGGCCAAGCTCGTAACGGGAACGCCAGCACCAGTAAGACCGCAGGTCGCAGCCGAGGGAAGGCGGGCCGCGGCACGGCCGGTTCCTCGCTCGGCACCGGCAAGTCGGGCCGACTGAAGAACAGCCCAGGCATCACCCGGCAGACCCCGTCTAAGCAGGCGTCCGCCGGGGCCCCGGGCAAGTCGCAAAGTCGTGCGGGACAGGTCAAGGCGCTGCGGGAGAAATCCCGGCAGTCGGCCCCGTCCCGGTCGGCACGCCGGTCTGAGACGGCCGGTGCGCGGCGGTCCCTGGCGGATGCGCGCCGGGGTGCAAAGAGCGCGGCCCGTTCGGCGTCCATGGCCCGTACCGGGCCGATCGGCCGGTCCGTGAGCAAGGCCGCGGGCCGGGTCGGTGCCGCCAAGGGTGCGGTGGTCGACCGCAACCGGAGGGCCCGCGACCAGCGGACCGCCGGGAAGGTCGCCGCCCAGCGCGATGACGTGCGCAAGGCGCCGGCCCGGAAGAAGGCACGCAAGGCGCTGTGGCGGTCCGCGGCCCGGTTCCAGGGGCGCCGCCTGTTCGCCGCGTTGCTCGCCGGAGCTCTCGGCTTGGTCGGCATGGTCACCACGCCGCTTGGCCGGAAGCTCGGTTGGGCCTGGCTCCAGTACCCCGGGCGTCGCCTGTACGCCCGGATGACCCGCACCGCCGAGGAACAGCGCCAGGACCGGGACGACGCCATCCGCGCCGCCCGGCAGGACGACGAAGCCGCCGCCGACACCGAAGCCGCCGACAACGCCGACCAGATCAGCGACACGGCGAAACGCCCCGAGGGGCCGACGCCGGCAGCACCCACCACCAGTGCGAGTGAGGGAGAGAACGTGTCTGGCTTCCGGTTCGAGGAGTACGCCGCGGAGATGGAATCCGCGGCGGGGCAGTACGACCCCGAGAACGCCATGGAGATCCTGGCCATGGTCGAGGGGCTCCCGGCCGCGCTCACGAGCGTGGCGAACGTAATGCGGGTCCTGGCCGAGCGGGCCGATTCGGAGTTCCCGCTGGAGAAGGACGTCGCGGACGGCTTCAACGACATCTTCGGCGCCGTCATGAGCGCGGTCGCGGTCGCTGAGGACATGGGCCCGCTGTTCCGCCAGTCCCACGAGCAGGACATCGCCCGCCACGAGGACCCGCGCAACGGGCCCGAGGCCGAGAA
>NZ_JBHVFF010000252.1:0-13234 GCF_042801895.1 Streptomyces sp. NPDC057543
GGCCGGGGCGGCGGGGGCTTCGGCGACCGGCGCCGGGGCGGCCGCGGGCTCGGCGGCCGGAGCCGCGGCGGCTGCGGGCGCACCCGTGCCGTCGTCGATGACGGCCAGTTCGGCGCCGACCTCGACGGTCTCGTCCTCGGCGACCTTGATGGCCGAGAGGATGCCGGCTGCGGGGGCCGGGATCTCGGTGTCGACCTTGTCGGTCGAAACCTCGAGCAACGGCTCGTCGGCCTCGACTCGCTCGCCCTCGGCCTTCAGCCAGCGGGTGACAGTGCCCTCGGTGACGCTCTCGCCGAGCGCCGGAAGGGTTACGGAAACCGACATGGTTTCAGTTGCTCCTTACGAAAGTGCGGAAGTAGGTCGGTCGTCGCGCCCGGTCGACTGATCAGTCGTGGGAGTGCAGGGGCTTGCCGGCCAGGGCCAGGTGGGCCTCGCCGAGCGCCTCGCTCTGGGTCGGGTGGGCGTGGATGAGCTGCGCGACCTCGGCGGGCAGCGCCTCCCAGTTGTAGATCAGCTGGGCTTCGCCGACCTGCTCGCCCATACGGTCACCGACCATGTGGACGCCGACCACGGCACCGTCCTTGACCTGGACGAGCTTGATCTCGCCGGCGGTCTTGAGGATCTTGCTCTTGCCGTTGCCCGCGAGGTTGTACTTCAGAGCGACGACCTTGTCCGCGCCGTAGAGCTCCTTGGCCTTGGCCTCGGTGATGCCCACGGAGGCGACCTCGGGGTGGCAGTACGTCACCCGCGGGACACCGTCGTAGTCGATCGGAACGGTCTTCAGACCGGCCAGCCGCTCCGCCACCAGGATGCCCTCGGCGAAGCCGACGTGGGCGAGCTGGAGCGTGGGGGCCAGGTCGCCCACGGCCGAGATGGTCGGAACGTTGGTCTGCATGTACTCGTCGACGAGGACGTAGCCGCGGTCCGTCGCGACGCCGGCCTCCTCGTAGCCCAGGCCCTGCGAGACCGGGCCGCGGCCGATGGCGACCAGCAGGACCTCCGCCTCGAAGGTCTTGCCGTCGGCGAGGGTCACGCGGACGCCGTCCTGCGTGTACTCGGCGCTCTTGAAGAACGTACCGAGGTTGAACTTGATGCCGCGCTTGCGGAAGGCGCGCTCAAGAAGCTTCGAGCTGTTCTCGTCCTCGACCGGGACGAGGTGCTTCAGGCCCTCGATGATCGTGACGTCGGTGCCGAAGGAGGTCCACGCCGAGGCGAACTCGACGCCGATGACGCCGCCGCCCAGCACGATCGCGGACTTCGGGACGCGGTCCAGCTTCAGCGCGTGGTCCGAGGAGATGATGCGGTTGCCGTCGATCTCCAGACCCGGCAGCGACTTCGGCACGGAGCCGGTCGCGAGCAGCACGTGGCGGCCCTGGACGCGCCGGCCGTTCACGTCCACCGAGGTGGGGGAGGAGAGCCGTCCCTCACCCTCGATGTAGGTGACCTTGCGCGAGGCGATGAGACCCTGCAGACCCTTGTACAGGCCCGAGATCACGTCGTCCTTGTACTTGTGGACGGCCTGGATGTCGATGCCCTCGAAGGTGGCCTTGACACCGAACTGGTCGGCCTCGCGCGCCTGGTCGGCGATCTCGCCGGCGTGCAGCAGGGCCTTCGTGGGGATGCAGCCGTTGTGCAGGCAGGTGCCGCCGACCTTGCCCTTCTCGATCAGAGCGACGTCCAGGCCCAGCTGCGCTCCGCGCAGGGCCGCGGCGTAACCGCCGCTACCACCGCCGAGGATCACTAGGTCGAAAACGGTGCTGGCGTCGTTCGCCACGTCACGTCCTCCATGCATGTGCGCCGTATGCCGGGCCCCGTCGCTGGGGGATGACCGGCCGGTCGGCTGGTGTTCGGCCGCTTTGATATTCGGCCCTGTGGTGGGGGCCCTGTCCTGCCGAGAACCCATCTTCGCACTTGTTGACGGTGGGCGGGACGCGGGGCCCGGGTCTGAGACGGATGATCAACCGTCTCGGGTGGTTACCGCTGCGTAGAAAAAGGATAGGCGCGTAGCGCGGTTCGGAAGGGCGGTGGTGGGAGACGGGAGGGCGTACTGATTCCGTCGAGAGCGAAACCGGCCGGATCCGTGCCGCGATGCCGGCAAGGGGAACACGGACGGCCCCGGACGTATGCCCGGGGCCGTCCACCAGCTGCGACGTCAGCCGAGGTCTCCGGCCGCGGTGCGCTCCGCCAGCTTCACCAGCGTGCGGACCGCGGAACCGGTGCCGCCCTTCGGCGTGTAGCCGTACGGCGCGCCCTCGTGGAAGGCCGGGCCCGCGATGTCCAGGTGCGCCCAGGCGATGCCCTCGCCCACGAACTCCTGCAGGAACAGACCGGCCACCAGGCCGCCGCCCATCCGCTCGCCCATGTTGGCGATGTCGGCGGTCGGGGAGTCCATGCCCTTGCGCAGGTCGGCGGGGAGCGGCATCGGCCAGGAGGCCTCGCCGACCTCCTCGGCGATCTCGTGGATGGAGGCACGGAAGGCGTCGTCGTTGGCCATGATGCCGAAGGTGCGGTTGCCCAGGGCCAGCACCATCGCGCCGGTCAGGGTCGCCACGTCGACGATCGCGTCCGGGTTCTCCTCGGAGGCGCGGGTCAGCGCGTCGGCGAGGACGAGCCGGCCCTCGGCGTCCGTGTTGAGGACCTCGACGGTCTTGCCGCTGTACATGCGCAGCACGTCACCGGGGCGGGTGGCGTTGCCCGACGGCATGTTCTCGGCGAGCGCCAGCCAGCCGGTGACATTGACCCGCAGGCCCAGACGGGCGGCCGCGACGACGCTCGCGAACACGGCGGCGGCGCCGCTCATGTCGCACTTCATCGTCTCGTTGTGACCGGCCGGCTTGAGCGAGATGCCGCCCGAGTCGTAGGTGATGCCCTTGCCGACGAGGGCCAGGGTCTTCTCCGCCTTCGGGTGCGTGTAGGCGAGCTTCACCAGGCGCGGGCCGTGGGTCGAGCCCTGGCCGACGCCCAGCAGGCCGCCGAAGCCGCCCTTGACGAGGGCCTTCTCGTCGAGGACCTGCACCTTGATGCCGTGCTCCTTGCCCGCGGCGGTGGCCACGGCGGCGAAGGACTCGGGGTACAGGTCGTTCGGCGGGGTGTTGATCAGGTCGCGGGCGCGGTTGATCTCCTCGACGATCGCGAGCGCGCGGTCCGCGGCCGCCTTGAACGCCTTGTCGCGCGGCTTGGCGCCGAGCAGGGCGACCTCGGCGAGCGGCTGCTTCGGGCCGTTGCCGTTCTTCTTGTCCTTGGGCGCCAGCTTGTTCTCGCCGCCCTGGTACGCGGTGAAGGCGTACGCACCGAGGAGCGCGCCCTCGGCGATCGCCCCGGCGTCCTCGACGGAGGCGATGGGCAGCGCGAAGCCGGCCTTCTTCGAACCGGCCAGGGCGCGCGCGGCGGAGCCCGCGGCCCTGCGCAGCGCCTCGGCGTCGTACGCCTCGTCCTTCTCCGGGACGGAGCCGAGGCCGACCGCGATGACGACCGGGACCTTGAGGCCGTCGGGGGCGGGGAGCTTGGTCACCTCGCCCTCGGCACCCGCGGCGCCCAGGGCCCCAAGGACGGTGGCGAGCTTTCCGTCGAACGCCTTGTCCACGGTCTCGGCGCCCGGTGCGAGAACCAGGTCCCCAGACTTGGATCCAGCGCCCTTGGCGACGCCGACGACGAGTGCGTCGGCGCGCAGCGTCGCCGCACCGGCAGTGCTGAGAGTGAGAGCAGTCACGGTGGTGAAATCTCGCTTCCGTTGAGTTCGTTGTCGGTCGATGGGTGGGCCGACCGTGCCCGGCGCATCGTAGACGCCGCCGCAATGTGCCGGGAATGAGCCTACGCGCGCCTTTGCTGCGGTATCACGGCGGCGGGCCATCGGTGGCCTGTTACGGCGGCCCGGGACAGGGGCCGGGAGCGGCCCGGGGCCGGGTCCGTGCGGCCGGAACGGGCCGTGGACGTAGGGTCGTTGGTGGTGTCGGACCAACAGGGGGAGAAGACCATGCGCGCCCGAGGGGCTGCACTCGTGCGGGGAACGGACCGGGCGCTGCCCGTGACCGTACTGATGCTGCTGGCCCTGCTGACCGGCTGCACCACGGTTGCGGAGCCGGCTTCGAAGGGCCGCTGGCGGCCGGAGCCGGGCATCGGCTGGCAGTGGCAGCTCTCGGGCCGGCTGGACCCCACGCTGGACGTCCCGGTGTACGACATCGACGGCTTCGACCACAAGGCCTCGGCCGTCGCCGATCTGCACCGCCGGGGCCGCAAGGTGATCTGCTACCTCTCCACCGGCGCCTGGGAGGACTTCCGCCCCGACGCCGGGAAGTTCCCCGCCGCGATACGGGGGAGGAGCAACGGCTGGGAGGGGGAGTACTGGCTCGACATCCGCCGTACGGACATCCTGGAGCCGCTGATGGAACGCCGGATCGCGATGTGCGCGAAGAAGGGCTTCGACGCGGTCGAACCCGACAACATGGACGGCTACCGCAACCGTACGGGCTTCCCGCTGACCGCCGCCGACCAGTTGCGCTACAACCGGCTCGTCGCCCGTATCGCCCACCGCCACGGACTCGCCGTCGGCCTGAAGAACGATCTCGGCCAGATACCGGAGCTGGAGCCCGACTTCGACTTCGCGGTCAACGAGCAGTGCGCGCAGTACCGGGAGTGCGAGTCCCTCACCCCGTTCGTGGAGGCGGGCAAGGCCGTCTTCCACGTGGAGTACGAGCTGCCGGTCACCCGGTTCTGCGCCGCGTCGAAGCGGCTGGGGCTCAGCTCGCTGCGGAAGAAGTACGAACTGGGCGTGTGGCGCCAGGAGTGCCCGAAGACGCCTTCCCGGCACGGTACGGCCGGATCGGGCTCCGAAGCCGACAGGTCCTAGGGTCTTTTGTTCGGAACGGGCCGGATCACCGGATCAAGGGAGCGGCTGATGTCACCGCGGTGCCGTGCGTCGCAAGGCGGAGGACGGAGGCGGATGGGGTCTCCCCTGCTCGCGAGCGGCGTCGAGGGCTCGGGGAAGGAGCGTCGGCGACTGACGACAACGCGGCGAGGCGCGACACCGGGGCACGCGAGCCCGGCGTGATCCGAACGAGAGGCCCTAACCGAGCGCCAGCACCACCAGGGCCGCCGTCGCCGCGGTCTCCGCCAGTGCGCCGAAGACATCGCCGGTCACCCCGCCGAAGCGGCGCACGCAATGCCGCAGCAGGAGTTGGGCGGCGCCGAGGGCGAGCAGTGCGGCGAGGGCGTGGTGCAGCGCCCCGTAGCCGCCGAAGAGCGCACCGGCACCCGCGCAGGCCGCGACCACGACCGCCCCGGCCACCACCGCGGCCCGGACCGTGACCGTCCCCGCCACCGCCGCGCCCAGCCCTTCCGGACGCGCCGCCGGCACGCCCTGACGGGAGGCCAGGGTGAGCGCGAGCCGGGCGGTGACCGCCGCGACGGCCGCCGCCACCGCGCCGCGCGCCCAGCTCTGCCCGTACAACTGGTCGAGGACCGCGACCTGGGCCAGCAGCACGAACAGCAGGGTGATCACCCCGAACGGCCCGATGTCCGACTGCTTCATGATCCGCAGGGCGTCGTCGGCGGGCCGGCCGCTGCCCAGGCCGTCCGCGGTGTCCGCGAGGCCGTCCAGATGCAGACCCCGGGTCAGCGCCGCGGGCACGGCGGCGGAGGCGACCGCGGCGAGCAGCGGACCGGAGCCGAGCAGCAGCAACAGGCCACCGGGCACCGCCGCGAGGAGCCCCACGACGAGACCGGCCAGCGGTGCGCACAGCATCCCGGCGCGGGCGGTACCGCGGTCCCAGCGGGTGACGCGGACGGGAAGCACGGTCAGGGTGCCGAAGGCGAAGCGCAGGCCGTGGAGGTTCAGGGAGGTCACGGCGCGCAGGCTAATCGCTGTGACGGACCGATAGATTGGTCATAGCACGACGGATCATGACGAAAGCGGCTTATCGGGAGTGAGTGGCATGGGTCACTGGTTCGAGGTGAACATCGTCGAGCCGGGGAAGCTGCCGTTGCTCCTCGCCCTGGCCGCCTTCGTGCTCACCTTCGCCGTCACCCGGTTCATCACCCGGATGATCAGGGCGGGGAAGGGGCCGTTCCGCAACATCACGCCCGGCGGAGTGCACGTCCACCACGTGGTGCCCGGTGTGGTGCTGAGCGTCATCGGCGGCTTCGGGGCGGTCGCCAGCGGGCACCACGGCATCACCGCGATGGTCTGTGCGGTGATCTTCGGTATGGGTGCGGGTCTGGTGCTGGACGAGTTCGCCCTGATTCTCCATCTCGACGACGTGTACTGGACCGAGGAGGGCCGGCAGAGCGTGGAGGTCGTCGTCCTCACCGCGGCGCTGGTGCTGCTGGTCCTGGCCGGATTCTCGCCGCTCGGTGTGAACGAGCTGAGCAGTGAGGAACAGCAGAGCAGGCTCGGGGTCGTCCTGACCCTGATCGTCAACTTCTGCTTCGTGCTGATCGCCCTGTTCAAGGGGAAGGCGCGGCTCGCGGTCGTCGGCACCCTCGTCCCGTTCGTCGCGCTGATCGGGGCGATCCGGCTGGCCCGGCCGACCTCGATGTGGGCGAAGCGCTTCTACCGCAACCGGCACCGCGCCCGTGCCCGGGCGGTGCTGCGCGCCTACCACCACGATGTGCGCTGGGCGGGCCCGCGCCGCAGATTTCAGGACCTCATCGGCGGGGCGCCGGACCGGGTCCCGGCCCCCGGACGCAAGCCCTGATCGTGGCGGCGCGCGTACCGGCGCCGGTTCCGGCCGACCGTGACGGCGCACAGCACGAGCACCGCGGCGATCGCCGCCAGATGCTCCTTGCCGGCCAGGTTGTTCTTGGCGATCACCTCGACCACCATCGCCGCGATCACCAGCGCACCGGTGACCCAGGCCCGGTAGAGGCAGCACACGTAGACGGCGAGACCGACCACCGCCGCCGACGGGCCGGTGTCGACGATCCGCGCGTCGGAGGCGGGCAGCCCGAACAGCCCGTCCGGGCCGAGCACGACACCGATCCGCGCGTACAGCGTCCCGGCCAGCGTCGCGACGTACGCGATGAGAAGCGTGCGCCACCGGCCCAGACAGATCTCGGCTGTCCCGAACACCACCAGGATCTGCACCAGCGCCCCCCACACCGGCAGGTCCGGCGCCGGTACGAACAGCGACAACGGGGTACGCAGCAGGGCATGCCACAACGGATCCTCGGCCCGCACGGCTCCGAGCCCGCGCACCGCCCCGGCCCCCCACGGCTGGTTCTGCACCGCATGGAGCAGCGCCGTCAGACAGACCGCGGCGAGCGTCAGGGGGACCGCCCGCAGCCGGGAGGTGGTGAGCCCCGCGCGTACGGTGGTGAAGAGCGGACCCCATTCGCGGCGGGCCGCCCCGCTCAGCGCGCGTACGACACTCATCCACCGGCCCCGAGATGCGAGCGGTGCAGCCACTTGGGCAGACCGGGCGCCTCCAGGAACCCTTCGGCACGCCCCGCGGCGAGGCCGATGCGCAGCAGGTCGGAGCTCTTCTCGAAGAGCATGAAGCGTGGCTCCCAGATCGGCCGGTACTTGGCGTTGGCGCGGTAGAGCGACTCGATCTGCCACCAGCGCGAGAAGAAGCTGAGCATGGACCGCCACAGCCTCAGCACCGGTCCGGCGCCGAGCCGTGAACCCCGCTCGAAGACGGACCGGAACATCGCGAAGTTCAGCGAGACCTGGGTGATCCCGATCTCTTCGGCGCGCTGCAGGAGTTCGATGACCATGAACTCCATGAGGCCGTTCTCGGAGTCGCGGTCACGGCGCATCAGGTCCAGCGAGAGGCCGTTCGGCCCCCACGGCACAAAGCTCAGTACGGCGCGCAACTCGCCCGGCGCGGTGCCCTTCGAGGCGGGGGTGCTTCCTGCTTCGGCGGCCACGGCGCCACGGCCGGCGATCGCGGCGCCACTTCCGGTGGCCGCGGGGCCCTCTTCGGTGGGCGCGCCGGTCTTCCCGGCCGGGGCGTTGCGGCACTCGAGCATCACGCACTGGCCGTCGGCCGGATCGCCGAGCCGGCCCAGTGCCATGGAGAAGCCGCGCTCGGTCGCCCCGTCGCGCCAGTCGTCGGCACACCGCACCAGTTCGGCCATCTCGTCGTCCGGAATGTCGGCGTGCCGGCGCACGGTCACCTCGTACCCGGCGCGTTTGATCCGGTTGTACGCCTGGCGGACGGTCCGCATCGCCCGTCCTTCGAGGGTGAAGTCGGCGGTCTCCACGATCGCCTCGTCGCCCAGCTCCAGGGCGTCGAGGCCGTGCCGCGCGTAGACGGTGCCGCCCTCCTCGCTCACCCCCATCGCCGCCGGGATCCAGCCGTGCTCGCGGGCCTCGGCCAGCCACGGCTCGATCGCCCCGGGCCATGCCTCCGGATCACCGATGGGATCACCGGAGGCGAGCGAGACCCCGCCGACCACCCGGTAGGCGACGGCGGCCTTCCCGGTCGGCGACCAGATGACGCTCTTCTCCCGGCGCAGCGCGAAGTAGCCGAGCGAGTCCCGCTCACCGTGCTTGTCGAGCAGCACGCGCAGCCGGGCCTCGTCCTCGGGGGTGATCGGGTCGACGGCCCGGCGGGCCCGGAACGCCGCGTACACGACGGCGATCAGCAGCAGGGTGGAGAGGATGTTGATGCTGACGTTGACCCAGCCCGGCGTGGTGATCCCGGGGTAGTTGGTGTCGTTGTCGGTGATCGAGATCAGCCGCAGGGTGCCGTAGCGCCAGCGGTCCAGGAAGGTCGAACGGAATTCGTCGTGCGCGGTGTTGGTCAGGGTGACCAGGCCCGCGGCGATCAGCGAGGTGGCCAGCAGCCCGCCGACCGCGACGACCGCGGCCAGCTTCGGATTGGACCGGTCGCCCTTCGCGTAGAACTCACGGTGGCCGAGGGCCAGCGCCAGGACGAAGGCGGCGGTCAGTGTCAGCGAGATCCAGTTCTGCGGGTACTGCCGGACCTCCGGGAACGGGATCACCAGGACGAAGAGCAGCAGCAGCAGACTGCTCACCACCATGTTCACGATCCAGGCGGCCCGCTTGCGGCGGCGCATGGTGATCGCGAGGAAGAGTGCGACCACCCCGGAGGAGAAGCCCGCGGTGAGCAGGTACGGGGTGAAGTAGTTCGCGGTGTTGTGGCGGCGCAGGTCGTTGCCGAGAGTGACCCAGACGGCACTCAGGAAATTGATGAACGACACGACACGCAGGTACCAGATGGCGAACGCGGCACAGCGGCGTGACCGGACGGTGCTCGGTGCCCGGGTGCTGCCCCGCCCGGATTCCTCGGTGGCCAATCGGACCTCTCCCATAAAAAGCGATCATATGGTGCATCGCGCCCCATGAGGGGACCGTGCTGCGGCCGGTGTCCGACGGACCGCAGCCGTGCCGGGTCCGTCAGCCGTCGGTCGCGTCGCCGTCCGCGTCGCCGTCCTCGGCCGGTTCGCCGACACCGTCCTTCTCGTCGGCGACGGGTGGGCGCTCCGGCAGCTCCGCCGCCAGCGCGGCAGCGGCACGAACGAGCGGAAGCGCGAGCAATGCCCCACTTCCTTCTCCCACGATGACGCCGTGGTCCAGCAAGGGGTTGAGTGCCATCCGGTCCAGGGCTTTGGCCTGTGCCGGCTCGCCGCTCGCCTGACCCGCCAGCCACCAGTCCGGCGCCCGGAAGGCCGCCCGCTGACCCACCAGCGCACAGGCCGCCGAGACCACACCGTCCAGAATCACCGGCAGCCTGCGCACCGCGCACTGCAACAGGAAGCCCGTCGTCGCCGCCAGATCCGCGCCGCCCACCGTGGCCAGCAGTTCCAGCTGATCACCGAGGACCGGCCGGGCCCGGCGCAGCGCGTCCCGGATCGCCGCACACTTGCGCATCCACGCCAGATCGTCGATCCCCGCGCCACCGCGCCCGGTCACCACCGACGCGTCCGTGCCGCACAGCGCCGCGATCAGCGTGGCCGCGGCCGTCGTGCCGCCGACGCTCAGATCACCGAGCACCACCAGATCGGTGCCCGAGTCGGCCTCCTCGTCGGCGATCGCCATCCCCAGACGTACCGCCTGCTCGGCCTCCTCGGCCGTCAGCGCGTCCTCGATGTCGATCCGGCCGCTGCCGCGCCGCACCCGGTGACGTACCACCGGCTCCGGCAGCAGCTCCGGGTCGCAGTCCAGTCCGGCGTCGACGATCCGTACCGGTACGGAGAACTGACGGGCCAGCACGGCGAGCGGGGTCGCGCCGTCCAGCGTGGCCCGCACCAGCTCGTACGCGCTCCCGGCCGCGCGCCCGGAGACGCCCAGTTCGGCAACCCCGTGATCAGCGGCGAAGAGCACCACGCGCGGCTGCGTGATCGCCTTGACCGGTACGGACTGCTGGGCGGCCGAGAGCCATTCGCCCAGCTCGTCCAGGCGGCCGAGGGCGCCCGGAGGAACGACCAGGCGCTCCCGGCGTTCCTCGGCGTCGCGCCGTACGCCGCCGTCGGGGCGTTCGATCAGATCGGAGAAGTCGTCCAGATTCACGGGGGTCTGCCTCGCGGGTCGATACGTGGAGTGGGCCGGTGAGCCCGGCGGCGGGCTCACTGCGGAACAGTACCCGCAGCGTTTCTGACACCCGGTCAGTGCGGGGATCCGTATCCGAACCGCAGCTGCGTCAACGCGGGCGTCAGGGTCCGCAGCCCCGGCAGCAGCGACTGGAGCCGGATCAGCTCGCCCATCGCACCCCGCCCGCGCGGCAGCCGCAGCGCCCGCACCTCGGTGATCGCCGGGTGCGCACTGCGCAGCTTGTGCCGCTCGCCGGGGTTCATCGCCCAGCGCATCGGCGGAATGGTCATCCCGCCGACCTTCGACCTGCCGACCACCGTGCCCCTGGCCAGCCAGCGCGCCATCGTGTCCAGGACGAGGACGCCGCCGGGCAGCCGTTCGGCGCAGGCCGCCAGGATCCTCCGTACCTCCGCGGGGGGCAGGTACATCAACAGCCCCTGCGCCGTGACGACCACGCCGCGGGCCTCCGGGTCCTCGATCTCGTCCAGCCAGGACAGATCGGTCGCCGAGCAGGCCAGGGTGCGCAGCCGTCCGGAGGCGGGCAGGAGTGCCTGCCGTAGCTCGGCGACCTCCGGAAGCTCCACGCTCAGCCAGTTCAGCCATCCGTTGTCGACCCGCCAGAAACCGGTCTCCAGGCCGTCGCCGAGCGCGACCACGGTGGCCTGCGGACGGTCGGCGAGATACTCCTGCACGGCCACGTCGAAGCAGCGGGAGCGCAGCCCCTGGGCCTGCGAGTGGAACGCGTTCGGCTGCCCGAACCGCTCCTCGAAGGGGTAGTCCAGATCCTTCATCAGGCGGAGCGCCATGGGATCGTCCAGCACCGGATAGCGCTGCCCCGCCTCGTACGCCCGGTTGTAGAGCGTCCACAGCAGGGTCTCGGGAACCCCGCTCAACATCGGTCGCCTACGTGCCATGCCCGCTCCTCCTGTTCCCGCGATTGCGTTCCCGTCGTGCTTCGTTCTCGCGTCGTCGTGCGCGCGGCCCGGTCAGCCGCGCAGCGTCAGCACCTGTCCGGCCACCACCAGCAGCACCTGTTCGCACTCGTCGGCGAACGCGGCGTTCAACCGGCCCAGTTCGTCCCGGAACCGTCGCCCGGCAGCCGTCGCGGGCACCACGCCCGAGCCGGTCTCATTGGTCACGGCGACGATCGTGCGCCGCGTCCCGCGCACCGCGGCGACCAGCTCGGCGGTCCGCTCCCGCAGCGCGTTCTCGCCGCCGCCCGACCACGCCGCGTCGTCCCAGGCATGCACCCGGTCCATCGCGTCCGTCAGCCACAGCGACAGACAGTCGATCAGCAGCGGAGGCCCGTCCGACTCCAGCAGCTCCACCAGCTCACAGGTCTCCTCGGTGCGCCAGGCGGCGGGCCTGCGCTCCCGGTGCAGCCCGATCCGGGCCGCCCACTCCGCGTCCCCTTCCCTGCCGCCACCGGTCGCCACGTACACCACCTCGGGGAACGTCTCCAGGCGCCGCTCGGCCTCCACCGACTTACCCGACCTGGCACCGCCCGTCACCAGCGTGCGCCGGGGTGCCTCCAGCGCCGCGTGGTACTCGCCCACCACCAGCGTCGTCCCGTCCGGCACGGTCCGCGCGCCGGCCGCCGCGAGCCGCCGGCCCAGCTCGGCGCCGGGCGGCGCGTCATGGTCCAGGTGGACGGCGATTATCTCGGTGGTGGGTCCGATCGCCTCGACGGCCCGCAGCCGCGCCACCGCGTCCGGCCGCCCGACCACGTCGCCGACGACCATGTCGTACGGCCGCGGTGCCCGGTCCGCGAGACCGGAAGGTGCGGCACCCGGCGGCAGGTAGAGCAGGTGTACGCCCTCCGGCGACGTCACCTCGTAGCCCGTGCCCGGCGCGTCCATCGCCACCGCCCGCACCCGGTGCCCGCTGATCAGGGTCAGCTCCTGGCCGTCCGGCACCCGTCCTGCCGAAGGCAGCCCGGGGGGCAGCTCCACGGCGGGCCCGTCGTGCGGATGGGTGAGCAGCACCTGCCGTACGCCGGTGAGCGAGTGCCCCGCGCGGGCCGCGGCGAACACGGCGCCCGGGGTGAGATCGAGCAGCAGCGCGTCGTCGACCAGCAGCGCGGTCGCGGCCCGCGTGGCCGTCCCGCGGGCGGCGGCGCAGGCGGCGCAGGGACATTCGGGGCGCGGCAGCCCGTCGGGGGCTCCGGTGCCGAGCAGAGTCAGTTCCACGCCTCCGATCCTCCCGCGTCCGCGCAACCGGTGCGCGACTTGGGGGCGTCCGGGCACGCGCAGGGCCCGTACCGGCACTGGTCGTAGGCACTAGGCTGCGGGCAGCGAAGCGACCCAGGAGGCGGACATGGCATGGACGTGGCGGTTCGAGAAGTCCGACGGTACGGAGACGGAGCCGGCCCTGCAGCCGGAGGAATTCACTACGCAGGGTGACGCGGAGTCCTGGATCGGCGAGTACTGGAAGGAACTCCTCGACGGCGGGGCGGACCAGGTGACGCTCTTCGAGGACACGACCAAGATCTACGGCCCCATGAGTCTCCAGGCCGACGAGGGCTGATCTCCAGGTCCCCCGCGCGTCGGGCGAGGGCTGATCTCCGTGTCCCTGCACGCGTCGGACGAGGGCTGATCTCCACGTCCCGCGCGCGTCAGCGGTACGGGCTCAGGGGCCGGGCACTGTGCCCGCGCGGTCGAGGCCCCGGCCCGTACGCCGATGTCTCTGCCCGTACGGGCAGAACCAGGCCGTGACCGGCAACCGTCGCCGGTCACGGCC
>NZ_JBHVFF010000253.1:0-13164 GCF_042801895.1 Streptomyces sp. NPDC057543
GCGCAACTCCTCGGGAGTGGCGCGCCGCCGTCGTAATACCCGGCCGGCCCGGTGCCGGCCCTGATGCCTGACAGATGATCAGGCGTCCGCCTCCGCACGGGCTGCGCGCCGCGAGCGGCTGAACCTGCGCACGAGCGGAGCCTCGACCAGCCGGTAGAGCAGCCAGGACAGCACCACCGAGCCGACGGCCGTGCCGACCAGCATCGCGATGCCCTCCGTGTTGGAGTACATCTCCGTGCCGAGCTGCTTGCGGAGCCAGGACAGCGCTATGTAGTGCAGCAGGTAGAAGGCGAAGGAGATCTCGCCCAGCCAGACCATCGTGCGGTTGCGGAACAGGGTGAAGCGGCCCTCGATGTCGGCGGTCGCCGCGGCCGCGATCAGCAGCGCGACCGGGATGATCATCGCGGCGCGCTGCCCGTAGAGGTAGGGCACGTGGTAGGTGAGCCAGTACCCGCCGGCCAGCAGCACGAACGACGGGATCATGCCGATGTTGCGCCAGCGCCCGTGCTTGACCGCGATGGCGACCAGGATGCCGAGGGCGAAGTCGACCATGCGGACCGGGGGCAGTACATGACTGAACCAGTACGCGGAGACGGAGAGGTCCTGGCCGCTGGGCACCAGCGGGGTCTTCGGGAACGCCGCGTACGCCACCGCCGGGGTGGCACACACCGCGGCGATCGCCCCGATGATCCAGTACTTCAGGTGACGGGGGTCGATGCGCCGGAAGACGGCCAGCAGCAGCGGGAAGCTCAAGTAGAAGAACGCCTCCACGCCCAGCGACCAACTCGGCGGATCCACACTGAAGTTGGTGAAGTAGTCGGGCACCCACACCTGGACCATGAAGAGGTTGGCGACGGCGATCCGTGTGGAGGTGTAGTCACCGGCGAACAGCACCATGGCGAGCACCCAGGCGACCACGTAGGCCGGGTAGATTTTGACGAACCTGCGCCGCCAGAACCCCGTCGTGGTGTCGTTGTCCCGTGCCGACCAGGCCAGTACGAATCCGCTGAGCACGAAGAAGAACGACACACCGAGCCCGCCGGCCTGGCCGAACCAGCCGTACAGCCGGAACTCGGTACGGTCGTCGGCCAGCAGCCGCAGCGGCGGTATCGGCAGGAAGGCGTGGGATGCGAACACGGCCAGCGCGGCGAGGAACCGCAGGCCGGTCAGGGACGGCAGCCGGGAGATCTGGGCACGCTTCGGCTCGGCGGCCTCAGTGGCACCCAGACTGCTTTTTCCGGCCGGCGCGGAGCCGGACAGTACTTGGTCAGTGGCCATGGGACTTCCATTCTCGGGTGAGGTCCGGCAGCGATCCGGTCCTGCGAGGGGGGCGAGGCCGACGCTGTCGAGCGAACGGTGTGACTCGGCGGGACGTGCACGCCTGTCATCGGGTGCTTCTCCTCGAGCGGGGAGTAGCACCCTCCTTGTACAGTCACGCGGTCGTGGCTCACTCAAGAGTTGTTGAAGGATTGAACCGGTTCAGCCGGCGCTGAGTCGGACCCGTACGACTCCCGCCGGCCGTGTGATCGCGCGGAACAGGACCTTCACGGAGAGAGCGGCACGAGAACGACAGAAGAAGAGCGGGAAAGGGGACGGGCCCGCGCCGCCGGGGGAATTACGGCGTGGGCCCGTCGGTCCGGACGCCCCTGCGGGCGGGCCCTCCCGGCCGACGGCCGGCGCCCATGCGGTGAGCAGGATGCCTCCGGGGGGCCGGGGGAGGCCCCCGGTCCGCCGACCGGGTCTGGAAAGCGGACGGGTCGGCAGACAGCGCGCCGGTCAGCGGGATCCGTCGGGTCGGTTCGGGGTGAGTTGCGGCGGCGCCGTCCAGGCGAGACCGGCCGACTCGTAGGAGGTGGCGGGGCAGCCCCAGGGATCCTCGCCGTGGATGTCGAGGATCTGCTCGCGCAGCCACTGGTCGAAGGGGTGTTTCGACCCTGCCCAGCGCTTCCTGGTCCGCTCCGGGTCCGCGGTCTCGAAGTGCACGATCACGTGGTCCTGGTCGGGCCGCGGGTCGATGCGCAGCACCTCGCTGGTGATGCCCAGCCTTCGCCGGGAAGCCTCGTACTCGCGCCGGCGCGGCCCCTGCAACTCGGCGGTGAGCCGTTGCCAGGCCAGGGGTTTGCCGGGCTTCAGCGGCACGGTCCGGGTCACGGACCGGGCACCCTCCACGGTGCGCCGGCCGCCCTTGCGAGGCGCCAGCATCCGCATGCCGAGCGCGGCGAACATATTGGACGCCACGCCGTGCTCCCAGCGTTCAGCGATCCTGCCCTCCTCGTCGAACCGCCAGATGACGATGCCGACAGAAAGGAACGAACGGCCGGTGGGCGCCATGCCGAGCAGTTCGCCCCGATGGGTGCCGCGCCAGGTGTTGTGGATGACGACCAGATCGTCGTGTGCGCTGATGTCCTCGATGGTGACGTGGAAGTCGGGGAACGCCTCACGCAGCCCGGCGATGGTGTATTTCACGCCCTCGGCGCCCTCGGGCGCGCCGGGCAGGCCCGCGTGGTCGACGATGTCCGGCCGGTAGAGCTCGTCCACGATCGAGGAGTCGCCCTGGTTGACGAACTCGGCGAAGACGCGCCGGATGGTCGCCTTGTTCCGTTCCTCGGCGCTTTCCCACACTGTCCGCGCCGGGTTGGTGGTGGCCGCAGTGGTCACAACAGCAGTCCTCTCATCGTGAGCGGGTACGAACGCGGCTCACACCGCGGTGGCGGTGGCGCCGGAGTTCCACCGCGTGCCGTAGGCGACGTGATCGCGTTCCGTGGAGTGGAAGGTGCGGTTCCAGACGAGTCCCATCACCCGGTCGCGCAGCCAGACGGCGGCCGGGTTCTGCAGGGAACCCATCACGCCGATGCGGTGCGCCAGCAACTGCATCGGCCGGGTGCGCTCCTGCCGCTCGGCCTCGTAGGCGCGCAGGGCCTGGGTGACGGTGGCACCGGGTGAGGCGAGGTGCCCGGCCAGCACGAGGCCGTCCTCGATGGCCTGGCAGGCGCCCTGCCCGATGTTGAAGCTCATGGCGTGCGCGGCGTCGCCGAGCAGGGTGACCCGGCCCCGTCCCCAGACGGAGTCGGGCTTGCGGTCCATGACATCGCCACGCAGGATGCTCTCCGGCGTGGTGGCGTCGAGGATCTGCTGTACCGGGTCGGTCCAGCCGGCGTGCCGGGAGCGCAGCATGTCCAGGGTCTGCTCGGGCGTTCCCTTGTCGCGGCCGCCGGCGGGGCCGTCGGCGACACTCATCCAGTGCACGACGCCGGGGGCGATGTCGTAGTACGTGAAGCGGGTCCCCGGACCGAACAGGGCCCGGAAGGTGCCGGGCGGGAACTCCTCGGGACTCATCTTGGCGTGGCCGCGCCAGGCGATGTAGCCGGTGTAGTCGGGAGGCTGGGGGCCGAGCAACTGGGCGCGAACGGCGGAGCGGACGCCGTCGGCGCCGACCAGCAGGTCGCCTTCCTCGGAGGTACCGTCGGCGAAGTGGAGGCTCACCCCGTCGGGATGCTCGGTGTACCCGGTGACCTCGGCGTCGGTGACGACGGGCGCGGTCACGGCGTCACGCAGGATGCCGTGCAGGTCGGAGCGGCCGATGGCGACCGTGGGCTGCCCGTAGCGCTCGACGAACTGGCCCACCGGGTACATGCCGATGGGCCGGCCGGTCGAGGTCGCGAAGTGGCACTCCGACTGAGCGGGGGCGATCTTGGCGACCTGGTCGGCAACCCCGAGATGGGCCAGGGCGAGCATGCCGTTGGTCCAGATGTGCAGTCCGGCGCCGCCGTCACGCAGCGCGGGCGCGCGTTCGAAGACGACGGAGTCGATGCCCTGCTGCTGCAGGGCCAGTGCGGTGGCGATGCCACCGATCCCGCCGCCGGCGATGAGAACGCGGCGTATGGGACGAGGCGTCTGGGCAGACATGTCTTTTCTCCCGGGGGTTCGGGGCGGATGGTTTGAGGACGGGGGCTCAGCGGCTCAGCGAAGCCATCTCCTCGTCCGGATAACGGTTGCCGGCGGTGACGCCGTACGGGGCGATGGCGTCGATCGCTGCCAGGACGTCGCCGGAGAGCTCGACGTCGGCCGCGGAGACGTTCTCCTCGAGGTAAGTGCGCCGCTTGGTGCCGGGAATGGCGACGACGTCCTCGCCGCGGGAGAGCACCCAGGCGAGCGCGAGTCGGACGACGGTGGTGTCGGCCGCGGCGGCGAGATCGCTGAGCTGGTCGACGACGGGCAGGTTCCGGCGGATGTTCTCGTCCTTGAAACGGGGAGCGATGCGCCGGAAGTCGAGGCCCTCAGGAATGTCGGAGGTGTCGCGGATCGTGCCGGTCAGAAATCCGCGGCCGAGCGGGCTGTAGGCCACGAAACCGATGCCCAGCTCGCGCACGGTCTCCAGCACGCCGTTGACCTCGACGTCCCGGGTGAACAGCGAGTACTCGGTCTGTACGGCGGTCAGCGGATGCACTGCGTGAGCGCGCCGAATGGTCGCCGGCGCTGCCTCGGAGATCCCCAGGTGCCGCACGAGCCCGGCCTCGACGAGTTCGGCGAGCGCGCCGAAGCTCTCCTCCACGGGGACGTCGGGGTCGACCCGGTGCAGGTAGTAGAGATCGAGGTGGTCGGTGCCCAGGCGGCGCAGAGTGCCCTCGATCGACCGGCGGATGTACTCGGGGCGGCCGTTGATCCGCCACGTCAGCCGGCCGTCGGGGCCGATCTCGTTGCCCACCTTGGAGGCGAGTACCACCTCGTCGCGGCGCCCGGCGACGGCGCGGCCGATCAGCTCCTCATTGGTGTACGGGCCGTACATGTCGGCGGTGTCCAGCAGGGTGACACCGAGCTCCAGCGCCCGGTCGATGGTGGCCCGTGCCTCGGTCGCGTCCGCGTCGCCGTACCCGAACGTCATGCCCATGCAGCCGAGGCCCTGGGCCGGGACGTCCAGTCCGGGTGTCCCCAACTTGCGGTGCTTGATTGCCACGTGAATCCTCCTGGAGTTGCGCCTCATGACTGAGATGACTTGAGATGGCAGGGATGACAGCTGTTCAGGCCGGGAGCGGTGCCTGCCAGGTCACCGACAGGCCGGTGTAGACGTACCGGCTGGCCTCGATGCCGAGCAGCACGATCCGGTCGCCGGGCCGGATGCGCCCCGAGGTCCAGCCCGCGTCCAGCGACAGCGGCACCGCGGCCGAACCGGTGGCCCCCACATCGGCCAGGTTCTCCACGATCCGCCCGTTGAGCGCCTGGATGTCCTCGGTGGACAGTCCGGCGGACTCGAACTCGTCGGCGAAATAGTCGGCGTTGCCCTCCGGCAGCACGATCGCGTCGAACTCCCCGAGCGTCCGGCCGTCCTTCTGAGCCATCTCCTGGATCGCACGGACGAACACCTGCGGCCCGAACGTGGAGGTGCCGGGCACGTCGATCTTCATCTGGATCAACTGGCGTCGGCGCAGCTGCTCCGCCTGTGGCACGTCCGTACCGCCCCCGATGATCTCCATGCCTGGCTTGCGCAGGCCACCCACGCACGCGTTGACGAAGGCGAACTCGTCCGCCGATTCGCCCGCGGGCTCGGCCCGCATCACCACGGCCCCCGCACCGTCACCGAACGTGTACAGCGTCAGCCGGTCCCGCATCCGCACGCGCGCCGGGTCCTTGCCCAGGAAGTGCGGCGCCAGCACCGGCGATCCGGCCTCGCTGCCCACGACGAGGGCGGTGCGCGCCGTCCCGTCGGCCAGCTGCCGCCGGGCCAGGTCCAGCGCCTGCACCCAGCCCGCGCAGGCCCCGCGGATCTCGATCGCGGCAACGCTCTCCAGGCCCAGGTAGTGCTGCAGGGTGGTGGCGACGTTGGGCAGTGTGTACTCCGGCGTCGCCGTGCACACCACGATCAGGTCGAGCTCGTCGGGCTCCACACCGGCCCGTTCCAGGGCCTGCCGGGAGGCACGCTCGGCCATCCGGCTGTTGTTGATCCGGTGCTCGCCCGTGGCCGGGTCGATCATCCAGTACCGGGTCTTGACCTGGATGCCTTCGAGGACATCGTCCGGCAGCGGCCCGACAAACTTCTCCAGCATGGCGTTGTCCAGCGGCTCGCCGGGCACGTAGGCCCCGGTGGAGAGGATCTTCACGTCGTACGCGGTGGTCATCGGCCGGACTCCGTTACAGGGAGGGGGACGGGGGACAGGACGAGCGAGGTATGGGTGCCGCCGAGGGACGAGCTGTTCACCAGAACCGGGCGGCGGTCCCCGCCCTCGCGCCAGCCGCCGACGGCGAGGACCGCCGACAGGTGGGCACCCGCGCCGACCGGCTCGCCGAGCACCCGCTTCGGAGCCTCGATCCGCACCCGGCCCGTGTCGAACACCCGCTCCACAGCGGCCTGTTCGGGACGGTCGGCGGCGGCCAGACCCGCCGCGCTCGCCCAGACCGCCGCTACGTGGTCCGGCCTGAGCCCGGCGTTGCGCAACGCCTTGCGCATCGCCCGCTCCACGCCGTCGCCGGACGGATCCCAGCGGCCGATGCCGCATGCGTCCGACGCGGTCGCGTGTCCCAGGACCACGGCGTGGATCGGGGCGCCGCGCCGCTCGGCACTCGCCCGGCGCTCCAGCACCAGCGCGATGCCGGCCTCGGCGAGCGTGTACCGGCGCCCGGCCGCCGAACCGAACAGCGGGATGCTGCGATACGCGGCCAGCGTGGCCGGTGAGACCGCCTCCACCGCCGGCACCAGCAGGCGCTCGGCACGCCCGGCACGCAGCATGTCGTACGCGACACCCAGGGCGGCGGCACCCGCCGCATGCCCCGATGTCAGCGTCGACGTCGGCCCTTTGGTCCCCAGGGCCATGGCGACATGGCCGGCCGCGCCGTTGTACACGGTGTTCGTGAACACGGCCGGGTTCGCTTCCTGCACGCCCTTGGACAGCACCGGGACAGTGAATCGCTCGCTGCTCTCCATCGGCCCGATCGCGGTGCCGAGCACCACACCGGTCGCGGCGACGGCATCCGCATCGCCGTCCGCCCCCGCGGCGCCCAGCGCGGCCCGGCACGAGGCGATGGCGAGCTGGGAGACCTTGTCCATGCGCCGGCGCTCCCTGGGGGTACCGGCCGCCGAGCGGTCGAACTCGACCCGGGCCACACGCAGTCCGTTCTCCGGCGCACCCTGCCGGCGCCCTGCCGCGTACGCGTCCCAGAGCGCCTCGGCCCCCTCGCCGGCCGAGGTGATCACGCCGAACCCGGTCACCACGACGTCGTCCGGGCCGACGGCCGAAGCCGGCGCACCGGGGCCGCCGGGGCGGGCGAAGGCGATGGTGGCGTTGGCGCCGGCGAACCCGAAGTTGTTGGACAGCGCGGTGTCCAGCACCATCGGGCGGCCCGTCCCCGCCACCGGGTCGAGACCGCACTGCGGGTCCAGCCCGGTGAAGGACGCGGTGGGCGGCGCCACTTGGTCGCGCAGGGCCAGCACCGTGACGATCCCCTCCACCGCGCCGGCCGCGCCGAGCAGATGGCCGATCATCGACTTGGTGCTGGACAGCGAGATCTTCTCGGCGGCTTCGCCCAGCGCGGCACGCACGGCGTTGCTCTCCGCCGAGTCGTTCTTCTCCGTACCCGTGCCGTGCCCGTTGACGTACCGGATGTCGTCGGGGACAAGCCCCGAAGCGGTCAGGGCCGAGCGGATCGCCCGGGCCGCACCCTCGCCCTCGGGGTGCGGTGCCGTCGGGTGGTGGCCGTCGGCGGACAGACCATAACCGAGCACCTCGGCGACGACCGGGGCGCCGGTGCGCTCGGCCGCCTGCCGCGACAGCAGCAGGAGCATCCCGCTGCCCTCGCCCAGGGTCAGACCCGACCGGTCCTTGGAATAGGGGGCCGCGGGCTGCGGAGAGAGCGACCACAGGCTGCTGAACCCGGCGAACGCCGACTCGGTGAAGGCATCGCTGCCGCCGACGAGCATCGCGTCGGCCGCGCCCGCCCGGATCACGTCCAGGGCATGGGCGAGCGCGTGGGCGCTGGCGGCGCAGGCCGTGTTGGCACTGAGCACCGGACCCTTGAGGCCGAAGGCGGCCGACAGCGCCTCCGCGCCGGCCTGCGGCGGCACGAACGTGTAGCGGTGCCAGTCCGGCGTGCCACCCTCTTGCACCTCGCGCAGGGCGAGTTCGGCGCTGCGCCAGCCGCCGTGGCAGGTGCCGTACGCGACCCCCCAGCGCTCGGCCGGGATGTCCGTGCCGACCCGCAGGCCCGAGCCGGCCATGGCCTCCTCGGCGGCGGCCAGCGCGAAATCGATCGAGAAATCACAGGTGTCGGAGTCCGGAGCGTAGTCGTACCCGGGCGAGCAGGGCTCGGTGATCTCGCCGCCCAAGGTGGTCTGGTAGTGGTCCATGGACAGGCGGCGCACGGGCGAGATCGCCACCCGCCCGGCGCGCACCCCGTCCCACAGGGCCTCGGCCGAACCGCCGTGCGGGGTGATCGCACCCACTGCGGCGATCACGACGCCGACGGTCTGGTCAGGAACGTCAGTCATGCGTCTGCTTCCTTCTATGGACTGGGCTGCTCGGCCGCTCACACGGGCCTGGACAAGGTCAGGGCCACGGCCTGTCCCTCGATGCCCCGGGCCAGCGCCATCGCATGGGACGGCCTGGTCTCCCGGGCGCCGCCGCGGACGTGGTCCAGAGCGCACACCGGGTCGGGATTGTCGAGGTTGAGGGTCGGGGGCACGACCCCGTGATGCAGCGCCAGCGCGGACACGGCGGCGTTCAGAGCACCGCCGCCGCCGACGAGATGGCCGGTCTGCGGCTTGGGCGTGCTGACCGGCACCGACGAGGCGGCCGGACCCAGCGCGGCCCGCAGGGCGATGGCCTCGCCCGCGTCCCCGAGGCGGGTCCCGGAGCCGTCCGAGGCGATGTAGCCGAGGTCGCCGGCGGCCAGCCGGGCGTCCTCGAGCGAGCGCCGCACCGCCCGGGCCAGGCCACGGCCCTCGGGGTCCGCCGCCGGCGGCGTACGGGCGTCATGGCCGGCGCCGTAGCCGGTCAGCTCGGCGTAGATACGAGCACCACGCCGCAACGCCGCCTGCTTCTCCTCCAGCACCAGCAGCGCGGCGCCCTCGCCGGGGAGCCCGCCGCTGCGGTCCCGGTCGTAGGGCCGGTACGCCTCCTGCCCGCGGTCGTTGCTGGTGGTCAGGATGCCGAGCCGGTCCAGCAACGTCATCGACCACCAGCTGGTGGCGTCGTCGTAGCCGCCCGCGATCGCCACGTCCGCGTCCCCGCGGCGCACCGCGCGCATGGCCCGGCCGATCGCGGTGGCCCCGGCGTCCGCATAGCCCGCGAAGAAGGTGCTGGAGCCCCTGATGCCGTACGTCTGCGAGATGTTGAACACCGCACCGGCCGGCAGCCCCTCGACGAAGAACAGCGGCGGCATGATGACGTCGCCGTGCCGGGCGAGGTGCGCCATGTCGGCCGTGCCGTCCGGGCGGCGGATCACCTTCAGTTCCTCGATCAGCTGCTCCATGCGGCCCAGCGACTTGTTGCCGCCGAGATACAGGCCCGCCCGGTGGCCGAGCTCGTCGCCGCCGGCCTGCTTGTGCGGCAGGCCCGCGTCGTCGAGCGCGAGCCGGGCGGCGGCCAGCGCGAGGCGGTCACCGCGGTTGACGGTGCGCAGCTGGCGCCTGGTGGCGAACCGGGTGGCGTCGAACTCGGCGATCTCGCCGCCGAGCCGGGTCTGCAGCGGCGCCGGGTCGTACGCCCGGATCGGGCCGATCCCGCACTCGCCGGCCACCAGCGCCTTCCAGTTGGCCTCGGGGCCCTCGCCCAGCGCGGTCAGCAGGCCGATGCCACTGACGACGACCTGACGTCCGCTGCCGCTCATCGGCGCTCCTCCGTGTCGCTGTCGAGTCGTCATCGCTTCTCCTCGTAGCGCCCCACGACCAGCCCGACGTTGGTGCCACCGAAGGCGAACGCGTTGACGAGGGCGTGCCGTACATCCCGCTCGCGCGCCGCGTTCGGGACGAAGTCGAGGCCGAGCCGACGGTCGGGCGTCTCCTGGTTGATGGTCGGCGGCACCAGCCCGTGGTTGATCGCCCCGATCGCGGTGAACAGGCTCAGCGCCGCGGACGCCGCGGTGAGATGACCGGTCATCGACTTCGGCGAGCTGATCAGCAGCCGCTCGGCGGCGTCGCCGAACACCTTCTTGATCGCCGTGGTCTCCGACAGGTCGTTGCCCGGGGTGCTGGTGCCGTGCGCCACGACGTAGTCGATGTCGCCCGGTTCGAGGCCGGCGTCCGCGATCGACGCCTCGATGGACTCGATGGCGCCGCTGCCGTCCGGCGGCGAGTCGGTCATCCGCCAGGCATTCAGGCTGGTGCCGTAGCCCAGGACCTCGGCGAGAATGCGCGCCCCGCGGGCCCGGGCCGCCTCCAGCTCCTCCAGTACGAGGACGACGCCGCCCTCCCCGAGGACGAACCCGGAGCGCTTGTCGTCGAAGGGGCGGCTGGCCCGCCGCGGATCGTCGTTGTACTCCTTCGTCAGCGCCCCCAGCAGGCCGAAGCACAGCACGTCGAGCCAGGTCGTCAGCGAGTCGTAGCCACCCGCGAGCATGAGCGTGGCGTCGCCCTCCTGCAGGGTGCGAAAGGCCTCCCCGACGGCGTGCCCGGAGGCCGAGCAGGCGGTGGACACACCCAGCATCGGGCCGGTCGCGTCCAGCATCCGGGCCATCGCCGCGGAGGCGATGTTCTGGCTGTAGGCCAGGGCGTCCGAGGGCGCGTACGTGGAGAACGCGTCGTCCCGGCCGGTCCTGTCGCGCAGCGCCCCGACGTCCACCAGCCACTGCAGGTCCGGCCGGTCCACGCACGCGCCCATGGCCACGCCCATGTCCGCGCCGTCGTACGTCTCCTTGTCCACCCCCGCGTCGCGCAACGCCTCCCAGGCCGCGCCCACGCCGAAGGTGCCCGGCCGCAGCAGATGGCGCAGGCCGACCGAGCCGGGCACGGCGTCGTCGAGCCGGAAGCCCTTGACCTCGCCGGCGATCGTCACCTCGAAGCCGGTGGTGTCGATCGTGCTCAACCGGCCGACTCCGCTGCGCCCTTCGGCCAGTCCCTGCCACGTGCTCGGCGCGTCGTTGCCCAGCGGCGTGACGGCGCCCACACCGGTGATGACCACCCTGCGACTCATCGCGGCGCCTCCGTCTCGTCAGGCCTCATGCCGTTCGTCTCCTTCTGCCGTGTGCGTGGTGTGGGCTGGTGCGGTGTGCGGCGCCGTGGGCTGGCACACCATGACGGCGTGTGCGACGGCGAGACCTCCGCTGTGGCTCAAGGAGAGGTCGATGGAGTGCATGCCGAGGGACCGGGCGACCGTCTCGACCTCGCCGTACAGCCGCACCCGGGGACGTCCGGCGCGGTCGTTGACGACCTCGATGTCCGTCCACTCCATGCGCGGGCCCATGCCGGTCCCGAGGCTCTTCAGCACGGCCTCCTTGGCGGCCCAGCGGCCGGCGAGGTGCTCACCGGACCGCTTGCGCCGATAGCAGTAGGCCAGCTCGCGAGCGGTGAACACCCGCTCCCGGAGCTCGGGTTGCGAGGTCATCAGCTCCTCGACCCGGGACACCTCGGCCAGATCCATGCCGGTCCGCACCCGCAGCGGCGGCGGGGCGGGGCCGTCCGGTGACCGCCCCGCGCCCCGCTCACGCGGCGGCGGCGGCGAGGGCGGCACGCTCGGTCACCAGATCCGTCAGGTTCTGCACGGTGAACAGCGACAGCACCTCGTCCGCCGTGAGCTTGCCGGCCAGCTCCTGCACGTCGATCTGCGGCAGCGACTTCTTCAGCTGGGCCAGCCCGACCTCGTTGATGATGTCGTCCGCGTCGGCGAACTCCTCGTCGGGTATCCCGCCCTGGAGCAGCTCGGCGATGTCCGAGACCTTGATCTTCACGTCCGCCGCCTTCTCGATGCGGAACAGGACGTCGAGCAGGTCGATGGACTCGGCGTCCAGATCGCCCAGCAGCGTGGCCTCGGGCACGGCCTCCTCGATATCGATGCCGAGCGCGTCGGCGACCGCCTCCTGGACGATGGTGCCGAAGTCTTTACCGTCGTACGACATGTGTCCTTTACCCTTCGTAGAATTGCTGGAGATGGACGAACCGGGGCGGTGCGGTCGGCGGTTCGCGCGGCGTCAGGACGCCACCGGCCCCTGCCGCTTCTCCGGTGCCAGTTCGCCGTGCAGCGCCGTGAGCCGACGAGGGTCTCCGGTGGAGCGGGTGCGGGCCTCCCCGAGGGTGCGGCGGGCGAGCCCGCTGAGCACCCGGCCGGGCCCGATCTCGGTGTACGCGCCCACCGGGTGCCGGGCGGCCGTGCGCAGCACCTCGACCCAGCGGACGGGTCCGGTGAGCTGACGCCGCAGCAGTTCCCTGGCCTCCTCGCCCGAGCCGAGGTAGGTGCCGGTGACCGAACTGATCACGGGCAGCACGGGATCGGCGAACGGGTGGGCGGCGAGCGCCTCGGTGAACTCCTCCTCCACCGCCGACATCAGCGAGCAGTGGAAGGGCGCCCCCACGTCCAGCGGCACGACCTGGTCGGCACCGGCGTCCAGCGCCGTCCTACCGGCCACCTCGACGGCGTACGCGTGCCCCGAGATGACCGTCTGCAGCGGCTCGTTGTAGTTCGCGACCTGGACCAGGCCGAGGCCCTCGGCGCTGCCGCAGGCGGCCAGCACCTCCTCCGCGGGCAGACCCAGCACGGCCGCCATCGCGCCGGGCACCTCGCGGGCCACGTCGCCCATCAGCCGGCCGCGCAGCCGCACCAGCTCCAGGGCCGACTCCAGGGACAGCACCCCGGCGGCCACCAGCGCCGGGTACTCGCCCAGGCTGTGGCCCGCGGTCGCCGCCGGCCGGTAGCCGGCGGACCGCAGCAGTTCCCATACGGCGAGGCTGGTGGTGGCGATCGCGGGCTGGGTGATCTCGGTGCGGCCGAGTTCCCCGGCACTGCCGGTCACGCAGATCTGCGACAGCGGCAGACCCAGGATCTCGTCGGCCCGGGCGAACAGCCGCCGGGCCGAGGGATAGGTGTCGAGAAGGTGCCTGGCCATGCCGGGCCGCTGCGAGCCCTGTCCGGGGAACATGGCCAGGCAGCCGGTCGTCGTACCGTCGCTGCCGGGGCCGGTCCAACCGGTCATCGGGTAGTCCTTTCGTGGGTCGGTGCGGGGGTGCGCTGCCAGCCGGCCGCGTCC
>NZ_JBHVFF010000254.1:0-13150 GCF_042801895.1 Streptomyces sp. NPDC057543
GGATTTCTCCTGGGGGCCTCTGGCCTGCTGTGCACTCGGCAGGATTCGAACCTGCAACCTTCTGATCCGTAGTCAGATGCTCTATCCGTTAAGCTACGAGTGCTTGTGCTTCCCGGGCTTTTCTGCCTGGTCGGCGTTGCGGGAACAACATTACATGACCTGCGCCGTAGCGCGAAATCCTTAAGTCGCACCACCTCTGACCTGCGAAAACGCCCTGTTTGGCGGTGTCGGGCGGCGCACGGCGTACGCCGCCCGGGTCCGGATACGACCGAAGCCCCGTGCCAGTGGCACGGGGCTTCGGTAATGGGGCGGAGGCGGAGGGATTTGAACCCTCGATGGGCTTTAAGACCCAAACCGCATTAGCAGTGCGGCGCCATAGACCGGACTAGGCGACGCCTCCAGCACACCTCGCGCGAGCGCGAGTGGTGCGTGCAGATGATGACACAGCTGAGCGCCGCGTCACCAACCGGTGCCTACGGTACTAGGCAGTCGGGCACGAGGGCAAAGCGCCTGCGGTTGCGCAACGCCGTGGCGTGTGGAGCGTTAGTGAGGGTGGAGGCCGTTCGCCCCCGTCGAAGTGCACGAGCACAGGAGTCCGCATGTTGCGCCGTCTCGCCCTCACCGCCGTCGCGTCCCTCGCCGCGCTGTCCGCCGCCGTGCCGGCCGCGACCGCGGCCACCGCGCCCCTGCCACTGCCGCTGCCGCTGCCGCTGCTGCACGGGGACGATGCCCGTACCCGGCTGACGGTGACGATCTCGGATTCGGGGGACCCCACGGCCGACGGCGTCTTCGAGCTGGAGTGCGGACCGACGGGCGGCAGCCACCCGGCAGCCCAGCAGGCCTGCGACCGGCTGGAGGAACTGGCGGACGAGGGCGCGGCCCCGTTCACGCCGGTGCCCCGGGACGCGATGTGCACGCAGCAATTCGGGGGGCCGGCCACCGCCCGGGTCACCGGTACCTGGCGCGGGCGGAGCATCGACACCGTCTTCGCGCGGAGCAGCGGCTGCGAGATCTCACGCTGGAACAATCTGCGGCCCGTGCTCCCCAGCGTCCGATGAGCGGGGGTCTGTACGCCTTTCCGCAGCACCCCGTGCACACAACCTTGGTGAGAGCTCCCCCTCATCCGCCGACCTGCGCCCCTTCCCTGCCTTTAGACTCCTTCCGTGACAGCCTGCGGCCCGAGGGGCAAGATGGGGCCCGCTGTCGGCAAGGTGCGGTAACCAGGGAGGAAGCGTCGTCGTGAGCAGCAGGCCATCCCGAGGCGCTGCTCGCCTCGCAGCCATACTCGATGCACTCCCCGACGGGCTGCTGCTCGTCAACTGCAACGGCACCGTCGTCAACGCCAACACCATCGCGCTGGAAATGTTCGAGACGCCGGGCACCGCGCTCGTCGGGCGCGGGCTTCTCGATCTGCTGCCGGAGTTCGACTCCAAGCTGATTCCGGGGTCGATGCGCCGCCCCGAGTCCGCCGACGACCGGGGCCGTACGAAGCCGACACGGATGACCGCGCGGCGGACCGACGGCACCGAGTACCCGGTCGAGGTCACCAGCGCCAGCCTGGAGGACGGGCAGGCCGCGTACAACGACTTCCAGAGCACGTACAGCGGCAGCTATACGGGTGACGAGCTGCTGATGCTCGTCGTACGGGATCTGTCGGGAACCGTCGACACCGAGGCCGAACTGGCCCGTTCGCAGCGGCAGACCGAGATGATCCTGCGGGCCGCGGCCGAGGGTGTCGTCGGTACGGACACGGACGGCCGGGTCGTCCTGGTCAACCCCGCCGCCGCGCAGATCCTCGGCTTCCGCGCCAGCGACCTGGGCGGCCAGGAGCTGCATCCGCTGATCCTGCACTCGCGGGCGGAGGGCGGGCCGTTCCCGTACGAGGAGTCGCCGCTCGCCGACACCCTCAGGTCCGGCCGCAAGCACCGGGTGCGCGGGCAGGTGCTGTGGTCCAAGAGCGGTGCGCAGGTGCCGGTCGACCTGACCACGGCGCCGGTCCGGGACGGGGACCAGTTGGTCGGTGCGGTCATGACGTTCACCGACCGCCGGCCGTACGAGGAGCTCGCCGAGCAGCACCGGGCCGAGGTCGACGAACTGACCACGAGCCACACCGCCGAGGTCACCGCCCTGACCACGAGCCACACCGCCGAGGTCACCGCCCTGACGGAACGGCACAGCGCGGAACAGGCCGACCGGGCCGAGCGGTACACCGCCGAACTGGAAGCGCAGGCCGAACAGCTCGCCGCGCTGACCGCCCGGCACACCCAGCTCACCGCCGTGCTGGGCGAGTCGCTGCGCGGGCCGCTGGAGGAGCTGCGCGGCGAACTCTCCACGCTCGCCGCCGACCCGGCCGGCCAGCTGTGGCCGGAGGCCAACCAGATCCTGCACCACCTGGCCGCGGGCTATGCCCGGATGACCACGCTCGTCGACAACGTGCTCGGTTACCAGCGCCTGGACGCCGGCTCGGAGGACCTCGTCAAGGCGAACGTGCTGCTCGACTCGGTCGTGACGGCCGGCATCGACGCGGCGGTCGAGCTGATCGGTCCCGGGCGGGCCCAGTTCGCGGTGCATGCGCCGCCGATCGAGGCCGAGGTGGACGCGGCCCGGCTGGTGACCGCGCTCGCCCATCTGGTCGCGGATGTCGCCGGGGTCGACTCGACCGGCAAGGCCCGCCTGGTGCCGGGCGGCGGCTACGTCGACTCGACGGTCGTCGTCGCGGCGGCGCAGCGCGGTGAGGTCGTACGGATCGAGGTGCGTGGACCGTTCGCCGGGGGAGACCCGGTGCACGAGCCGATCGTGCGCGGGATCGTGCGGGCGCACGGCGGCGTGCTCCAGACGCACGAGGTGCCGGGGATGAGCGGCAGCGCGTACGTACTCGAAGTGCCGCTGGGCAAGGGCTCGGGAACGGTGATGCCACCGGCGCCCGAGCCGGAGGCGGGTTCTGCGCCTGAGCCGGGCTCCGAGGCGGGGGCCGAGCCGGGGGCCGGGTCGATGGCAGGTCAGGGTACGTCGGGCGGTGGACGGCGGCGGGCACGGCGGGCCTCCACGGACGCGTTCCTGGAGAGCCCTGTGGGTGGTTCCGGGGCGGGGGGCGAGTCCGGTTCCGGTTCCGGTGACACCGCCGCAGCCGAGCCGACGGGGCGGCGCCGGGCGCGTCGTGAACCCGCGGCGCAGGAGACGCAGGGCGCGCACGACATGATTCCCGTCCAGCAGGGCGAGGGTTCAGGGCGCAGGCGGGGGCGGCCGAGCCCGGCCGAGACCGGTACTCAGCACGCGCTTCCGGCTCAGCTGCCCGAGCAGTCCCGGCGACCCGGGGGGCCTGCTGACGAGCAGCAGGGGGCCGGGACGGGGCAGGCGTTGGCGCTGCCTCCGGCCGCCTCCGCACCGTCCGAAGGGGCGGTGGTGACGGCGGCCGAGGGCGCGCAGGGTGGCGGTGGCAGTCCGCAGCGTGGCCGGACCGTGCCGCCGCAGGGTGTTCCGGTTCCGGCCGAGGGTCCGATGCCGATGCCGATGCCGGTGCCGGCGGGTGGCCACCGGGCGCACCAGGGCGGTGAGAACCAGTTGGCTCTGCCGGCTTCCGCTTCCGCCTCTGCTGCCTCCTCCGCCTCTGCCTCCGCCTCCCAAGACCTCTCGCGGGTCGGCGACGGGGCTGTGCCCGCACCGGCGTCTCAGCCGACCGGGCGGCGGGCGCGGCGGGCGTTGGCGGCCGCGCAGGAGCACTCCGCCCAGGCCGAGCCGACCGGACCCCGTACCGCGTTCGCTCTGCCGCCCGCGGAGGCCGACCGGGCCCCGTCCGCGGCCGTCGACGCGGACGCCTCGTTGCCCGGACGCCACGACGCCGTACGCGTCGCACCGGACGAGGAGCACACCCCGCCCCAGGCACACCCCGTACCGGCCGGGCGGCGGCGGGCGCGTCACGCCGACGCACCCCAGCAGTCCACACAAACCCCGCAGCCCGCGCAGACCGACGACCGGCCCGACAGCCACCCCGGCGGCGATCCGGAGTGGCCCGCGGCCGGGCACACCACGCACACCACCGGCAGCACGCCCGTCGCCGAGAGCCGTCCGCGGAACATCGCGCCCGTACCCGACGCGCGCAGGCAGCCGCTGCCCGCGGAGGCTCCGCCGCCCGGCGGCTCGTCGGACTCGACGCAGGGGCGCGCGTTCAGCGTGCGGACGCTCGGGCAGGGCGTGCCTTTCGCCCAGCACATCGCGCATCAGCAGAACCAGACGCTCGGCGGTGCCGGACGGCGCCGTAAGCTCGCCGCCCCGCCGGAGGACGAGCGCACTCCGCAGACCGCACTGCCGCAGACCGCGTCGTCCCCTGCCGCGCCCTCCCCGGCCGCCTCGTCGCAGCCCGCTCCGTCCCCGGCCGCTCCGGCCGCTCCATCCGGCGCCGCACAGGCCCCGAACCCGGGTTCGGGGCAGCTGCTGTCGCCTACTCCGGAGGCCGAAGGACGCGCGTACGCCATAGGGGCACCCGACGAGGGCGCCGAGGGGCCGGAGCCGCTGGACGGTCCGGGTGGCGCGGTCGAGGTCGCCAACCGTCCGTCGCCGCAGCCCGTCGACGACGAGCTGCCCCCGGAGCCGCTGGACAACCCGCGCCGACTGCTCGTCTGGCCCGCGCCCGATGTCTCCACCCAGCAGGCGCTGAGCGACCGCGGCTACCGGCCGGTGATCGTGCATTCGCGCGAGGAGGTCGACGCCCAGATCGCGGCGTTCCCCGCCGCGCTCTTCGTCGACCCGCTCACCGGTCCCATCACCCGCAAGGCGCTGCAGTCACTGCGTCAGGCCGCCGTGGCGGCCGAGGTCCCGGTACTGGTGACGGCCGGTCTGGGGCAGGCGTCGCGGGAGGCCGCGTACGGTGCCGACCCGGCCGTACTCCTCAAGGCGCTCGCCCCGCGCGACAGCGAACAGCATCCGCCGCGGGTGCTGTTGATCGAGGAGCGCGAGGAGATCGCGCTGGCGCTGACGGACACGTTGGAGCGGCGCGGCATGCAGGTCGCGCAGGCCTCCACCGACAACGAGGCGGTGACCCTCGCCACCCGGATGCGGCCCAACCTGGTGGTGATGGACCTGATGCAGGTACGCCGCCGCCGGGCCGGGATCGTCGACTGGCTGCGCGCCAACGGCCAGTTGAACCGGACCCCGCTGGTCGTCTACACCTCCGCCGACATGGCCGGGTCCGAGCTGCCGAAGCTCAGCTCGGGCGAGACCGTGCTCTTCCTGGCCGAGCGTTCCACGAGCGACGAGGTGCAGTCGCGCATCGTCGACCTGCTCGCGAAGATCGGCACGAACTGACCGGCGGACAGCCGGGGATGACGACGAGGGCGGTACGGGATAACCCGTACCGCCCTCGTCATACGCCCCGTCCGGCCCGGTCCCGGGCCCGGTCAGAGCCGGGTGATGTCCAGCTCGCCCGCCGCGTACTGCTTGCGGATCACCTTCTTGTCGAACTTGCCGACGCTCGTCTTCGGCACCGCCGGAATGACCGTCCAGCGCTCCGGCAGCTGCCACTTGGCGATGCCGGACTCGGCGAGGAACCTCTTCAGCACCTCGTAATCGGCGGCTGCGCCGTCCTTGAGCACGACGGTGGCGAGCGGGCGCTCGCCCCACTTCTCGTCCGGGACGGCGACGACCGCCGCCTCGGCCACGTCCGGGTGCGCCATGAGGGCGTTCTCCAACTCGACGCTGGAGATCCATTCGCCGCCGGACTTGATGACGTCCTTGGCCCGGTCGGTCAGGGTGAGGAAGCCGTCGTCGCTGATCACGCCGACGTCACCGGTCTTCAGCCAGCCGTCCTCGCTGAACTTGTCCTCGGGGCGCAGGTCCTCGCCGTGCGCGCCCCCGTAGTAGGCCCGGGCGATCCAGGGGCCGCGTACCTCCAGCTCACCGGCCGACTCGTTGTCCCACGGCAGCAGCTCGCCTCCGGGGCCGACCAGGCGCGCCTCGACGCCGGCCGGGAAGCGGCCCTGGGTGACGCGGTAGGGCCACTCCTCTGCCTCGGTCAGCCCGGCGGGCGGGTTGGCCATGGTGCCAAGCGGTGACGTCTCCGTCATGCCCCAGGCGTGGCAGAGGCGGACGCCGAGCTTGTCGTACGCCTCCATGAGGGACGGCGGGCAGGCGGCGCCGCCGATGGTGACGCGGGCCATGGAGGTGAGGTCGCGCGGGTTGGCGGTGACCTCGGCGAGCAGCCCCTGCCAGATGGTGGGGACGGCTGCGGCGTGGGTCGGCCTCTCGCGCTCGATCATGTCGGCGAGCGGGGCGGGCTGCAGGAACCGGTCCGGCATGAGCATGTTGATGCCGGCCATGAACGTCGCGTGCGGCAGCCCCCAGGCGTTCACATGGAACTGGGGGACGACCACCAGCGTGGTGTCCTTGTCGGTCAGCCCCATCGACTCCGCCGTGTTGACCTGCATGGAGTGCAGGTAGATGGAGCGGTGGGAGTAGACGACGCCCTTGGGGTCGCCGGTGGTGCCGGAGGTGTAGCACATGGCGGCGGCCTGGCGTTCGTCGAGCTCGGGCCAGTCGTAGCTGGTCGGGCGGCCGGCGATCAGCTCCTCGTACTCATGCACCCGGGGCGCAGCGCCGTCCAGGACGGAACGGTCGCCCGGCCCCGTGACGATCACGTGCTCGATCGACGTCAGATGGGGAAGGAGCGGCGCGAGCAGCGGCAGCAGGGAGCCGTTGACCATGACGACCTTGTCGTCGGCGTGCTCGACGATCCAGATCAACTGCTCGGCCGGGAGCCGGAGGTTGAGAGTGTGGAGGACGGCGCCCATCGAGGGGATCGCGAGGTACGCCTCGACATGTTCGGCGTTGTTCCACATGAGGGTGCTCACGCGCTGGTCGCCGTCGACACCGAGTTCGTCGCGCAGCGCGTTCGCCAGCTGGGTGGCCCGCCGGCCGATCTCGGCGAAGCTGCGCCGCTGCGGCTCGGGCTCGCCGGTCCAGGTCGTGACCTGCGACTTCCCGTGAATGGTCATCCCATGTCGAAGGATGCGGGTGACAGTCAGCGGTACGTCCTGCATGGTGCTCAGCACGGCGTCCTCCCGGTGGGCGCTACGCGGCAGTAGGGTTCCGCTGATTCTGCTCACATACCAGTCGGTACGTCACTAGTCCCGGGAGTACGAATCGGTATCGTCCGACGGAATCGGGGTCGTCCGGCAGAATCGGTTCCGCCGTCCGGCACGCGTCAGCGGACCGGAGCCAGCTCCGGGTCCTCCCTGAGCTTGCCCAGCGCTCGCGACACCGCGCTCTTCACCGTGCCGACGGACACCCCGAGCACCTCGGCCGTCTGGACCTCGCTCAGATCCTCGTAGTACCGCAGGACCACCATCGCGCGCTGCCGCTCCGGGAGCTTCAGCACGGCACGCCACATCGCGTCGTGCAGCGTCTGGTGCTCGGCCGGGTCGGGGGCCCCGGGGGCCTCCTGCTCGGGCAGTTCGTCGCAGGCGTACTCGTCGACCTTGCGCTTGCGCCACTGCGAGGTCCGGGTGTTCAGCAGTGCCCGGCGGACATAGCCGTCGAGCGCCCGGTGGTCCTCGATCCGCTCCCAGGCGACATACGTCTTGGTGAGAGCGGTCTGCAGCAGATCCTCGGCATCGCTCGGGTTCGCGGTGAGCGAGCGGGCGGCGCGCAGCAGCACGGGCCCCCGCGCCCGTACGAACGAGGAGAACGACGGATACGGGGCGTGCGGAGCCCGTGAGGCGTACGACGAAGCGCGCGAGGCGAACGGCGTGTGCGCTCCGTGCGTCACGTACGCGGTGTGCGGCGCGTGCGCGGTGTGTGCTCCGTGCGTCACATACGAGCCGTGCGGGATGTGTCCGGTGATGGCAGCTCCCCCGGAGGTGCCCGTGCAGACTGGCGTGGTCATGGCTCCACGCTAGGAGCGGGCGCCGCCCCGGGGATCGGCCCCAGGTCCCGAAACGGCGTCCGCCTCAGGGTGTAGGGGTGGGGCCTGCCCGACCTCCTGTAGGTGGATCCGTCGTCTTCAGGGCTCAGGGTCGACCCCTCAGTCATTCGTCCGCGCCCAGTATCAGCGCCGAGGTGGGAACGCCGGTGCCTGCCGTGACCAGGGTGCGGGCCGCCCCGGACAGCTGGTTCACCGACGAGCCCCGGATCTGCCGGACCGCCTCCGCGATGCCGTTCATCCCGTGCAGATACGCCTCCCCCAGCTGGCCGCCGTGCGTGTTCAGGGGCAGCGCGTCGGCCGCGACGAAGTCCGCCGCCTCGCCCGGCGCGCAGAACCCGAACTCCTCCAGCTGCATCAGGACGAACGGCGTGAAGTGGTCGTAGAGGATGCCCACATCGATGTCGGCGGGGGAGAGACCGGAGCTCCGCCACAGCTGCCGGGCGACCACCCTCGTCTCCGGCAGCCCGGTCAGATCGTCGCGGTAGAAGCTGGTCATCTGTTCCTGCGCCCGCCCGGCCCCCTGGGCGGCGGCGACGATCACGGCGGGCGGGCGCGGCAGGTCCCGGGCCCGTTCCGCGCTGGTGACGACGATCGCCTGCCCGCCGTCGGTCTCCTGACAGCAGTCGAGCAGCCGCAGGGGTTCGACGATCCACCGCGACGCGGCGTGATCGGCCAGGGTGATCGGCTTCCCGTAGAAGTACGCCGCGGGGTTGCGGGCGGCATGGCGCCGGTCGGTGACCGCGACATGGCCGAAGGCCTCCGGCGTCAGGTTGTACGTGTGCAGATAGCGCTGGGCGGCCATGGCTACCCAGGAGGCCGGCGTGAGAAGCCCGAAGGGGAGGTTCCAGCCGAGCGCCGTGCCTTCCGCGGTGGGCTCCCGCTGCTGCACTCCGGAGCCGAATCTGCGCCCGGAACGCTCGTTGAACGCGCGGTAGCAGACCACGACGTCGGCCACTCCGCTCGCCACGGCCATCGCCGCCTGCTGGACAGTGGCGCAGGCCGCCCCGCCGCCGTAGTGGATTCGGGAGAAGAACGACAGCTCACCGATGCCGGCCGCCTGGGCGACGGTGATCTCGGGGCTGGTGTCCATGGTGAAGGTGACCAGACCATCGACATCGGCGGGGGTCAGCCCGGCATCGTCGAGGGCGGCCCGCACCGCCTCGACGGCCAGTTTGAGTTCGCTGCGACCGGAGTCCTTGGAGAACTCGGTCGCCCCGATCCCCACGACCGCCGCTTTGCCACCGAGCGAGTCGGCTCCGCGCAGGCTCATGCCGCCCCCTGAGGAGCGCCGCCGGTCATGGTCACACTCGCGGGCGCATGCACGGTCACCGTCACCCTGCCGGTGACGTGCCTGCCGAGACCGTTGGTTCCGACGATCGACACCTCGGCCGTCCCGTCGTCCTCGAGGGCGGTGACCGTGCCGCTCAGGACCATGGTGTCCCCCGGGTAGTTGGGCGCGCCCAGTCTAATGGCGACCTTGCGGAGCACGGCCGACGGGCCGAAGCGGTCGGTGACGTACCGGCCGACCAGTCCGTTGGTCGTCAGGATGTTCATGAAGATGTCCGGGGAGCCCTTCTCCCGGGCGAGTTCCGCGTCGTGGTGCACGTCCTGGTAGTCGCGGGAGGCAAGGGCGCCCGCCACGATCAGGGTGCGGGTCACCGCGATCTCCAGCGGCGCCAGCTTCTCGCCGACCTTCACTCCGGTCCCTCCTTCACCAGTGACTGGCCGAGTTCCTGAAGTACTTCGCTGCCGCATCCCAGATAGGCGTCGAGCTGACGGCCCCAGAGGAAGTGCCGGTGTACGGGGTGGTCGAGGTCCGCTCCCGTTCCGCCGTGCAGATGCTGTCCGGCGTGCACCACCCGCTTTCCGGCCTCGGACGCCCACCAGGCGGCGGTCAGTGCCTGCGGCCCGTACGGCAGCCCCGTGTCATGGCGCCAGGCCGCCTCGTACGCGGTGACGCGTATCGCCTCGGTGTCCATATGGGCGTCGGCGGCGCGCAGCAGTACCGCCTGCTTGGTGGAGAGCGGACGCCCGAACTGCTCCCGGGTGTTGGTGTGGGCGACGGCCCGGGCCAGCGAACCGGCGCACACCCCGGCCTGCAGCCCGGCGAACGCGATCCGGCTTGCAGCCAGCACTTGTTCGTACGCCCCGGCGCGACCGACGTTCTCGACCTGCCCGAGCGGTTCTCCGTACGCCCCGGCGCCCCTGAGCCGCTCCTCAGCCGCCCGGTCACCACCGAGCCCCTTCCCCCGCGCCCTTTCACCACCGAGCCGGTCACCCCGCGCCCTTTCACCACCGAGCCGCTCGGCGCGCGCCCGGTCCAGGACGAGCCGCGCGGCCGACCAGGGTGCCGTCGTCTCGACCGGCTCCGTCGCCACACCCGGATCACCGGTCCGCACGATCCACAGTCCCCGGTCCGAGTCCGCGACGAGGACGAGGGACGCGTCGCGCAGCCACGGCACGTACGGCACGCTGCCGCTCAGCCGCCCCTCGCCGTCGGCCCGCGTCCCGCCGCGTGCCGGGAACGCCCCGGTGGCGACGGCCGTGCCGTCCCGCAGCGGGGGCAGCAGCCGGTCCCGTTGTTCGTCGGTGCCGTGCGAGGCGACGGCGAGCAGCCCGTACACACAGCTCGCCGCGAACGGCACCTGCGCCGTCGTCCGGCCCTGCTCCTCCAGCAGCAGCACCAGGCCGAGCAGCCCGATCTCCTCGACCGCCGCGGTCAGTCCGGCCGCGCAGAGCTCCTTCCACAGCTCGGCGTCCGTCCCCGTGCCGGCCCCGGCCAGGCGTTCATGCGTCGACAGATCCCCGAAGATCCGCGCCGCCAGTCCCTGCGCCGCGACCTGTTCCTCGGTGGGTACGAAGTCCATGTCAGCCCTCGCCTCCCCGGAAGACCGGAAGCTCCACATCCCGGTCTGCACGGAGGAATTCCAGCCGCACCGGCATTCCCGCCCGCACCTTGTCGTACGGCACCCCGATCACATTGCTGACCATCCGTACCCCCTCCGCCAGCTCTATCAGCGCCACCGCGTAGGGCCCGCCCCCGTCGGAGGCGCTGAAGGCGGGGAAAGGCGGGTGGTGCATCACGACATGGCTGAAAACGGTGCCGTCGCCACTCGCCTGGACCGTGTCCCATTCCTGGCAACCGCACGCGCTGCAGCCGGGCAGCCAGGGGAAGCGCAGCGTGGCGCACTCGCCGCACCGCTGGATCAGCAGTCTGTGCTCGGCAACGCCCTGCCAGAACCCGGCGTTGTCCCGGTTGATCACCGGCCTCGGGCGCGGGCTCCGGCCGCCGGGACGCGCCGCCCGCTTCGCCGCGGCCGGCGCGTACTTGAGGATCCGGAAGCGGTGCGTCCCGGCGAGTTCCCCCTCCGCGCGGACGTCCATCCGCGTCGTCACGAAGTACCCCGTCCCCAGCTTGGTCGTCTTGCGCTCCGAGACGGACTCGATCACCGCGTCGAACGTGATGCGGTCGCCGGGCCGCAGCGGCCGCAGATACTCCTGCTCGCAGTCGGTCGCGACCACCGAGGTGCAGCCCGCGCCGTCGAGCAGCCCGAACAGCTCCTCGTACGCCTCGGAGCGGTCGGTGTGCCCCGACAGACCGCCCATCGTCCATGCCTGCAGCATCGTCGGCGGGGCGATCGCGTCGGGTCCCGCGTAAGCGGGGCCGCTGTCCCCCATCGCCTCGCACCAGTGCCTGATCATCGGCTCGTTGACCGGGTCCTTGCCGACGCCCGCGGTCGCGGCGGGCCGCCCCTCGAACTCCTTGAGCCGTTCGTACAACCGGTCCGGCCCGCCCCGTTCCTCCCGTTCCTCCCGCGCGCCCGTCACCGCTTGCCCCTCTTCATGCCGAGCCGCATGGTCGCGACGATCTCCCGCTGCACCTCGCTCACTCCGCCCCCAAAGGTGTTGATCTGCGCCGCCCTGTTCATCCGCTCCAGCTCCCCGTCCTCGAAGGCGCCGGGCGAACCGCCCCGGATCGTCCCGGCCTCACCCGTGATCTCCTGGCAGATCCGGTACACCTCGACCGCGCTCTCGGTTCCTGCGAACTTCACGCCGCTCGCGTCGCCGGGGGCCAGGGAACCCGCGCCGACATCCCCCACCAGGCGCCAGTTGAGCAGGCGCGTCGCCGCCAGCCGGGCGTACGCCTCGGCCAGCCGGGTCCGCACCCACGGCTCGTCCACCGGACGCCGGCCCGTGACCGGGTCGCAGGTGCGGGCGAAGGCGAGCGCCGCCTCGTAGCAGTCCTCGGCCTGCATTCCGATGGCGGCGAGAGCCACCCGTTCATGGTTCAGCTGGTTGGTGATCAGCCCCCAGCCGTCGTTCTCCGCGCCGACCAGATGCGTGGCGGGCACCCGTATCCCGTCGTAGTAGGTGGACGTCGTGGTCAGCCCGCCCACGGTCTCGATCGGCGTCCAGGAGAATCCGGGGGCGTCCGTCGGAACCAGAATGATCGAGATGCCCCGGTGCTTCGGCGCATCCGGGTCCGTACGGCAGGCGAGCCAGATCCAGTCCGCGTTCTGCGCGTTGCTGGTGAAGATCTTCTGCCCGTCGATCAACCAGGAGTCACCGTCCCGCACGGCCCTGGTGCGCAGCGCCGCGAGGTCCGTGCCGGCCTCCGGCTCGCTGTAGCCGATGGCGAAGACGAGATCGCCGCGCAGGATCCTCGGCAGGAAGTACGCCTTCTGCTCGTCGGTCCCGTATTTCATCAGCGTCGGTCCGACGGTGTTGAGGGTGACCATCGAGACGGGCGCCCCCGCCCGGTATGCCTCGTCGAAGAAGACGAACTGCTCGTCGGGTCCGCGGCCCTGGCCGCCGTACTCGACGGGCCAGCCGAGCCCGAGCATCCCGTCCGCGCCGATCCGGCGCAGTAGTCGGCGCTGTCCGGCCGGGTCCTCGAACCCGGGCACCGCCCTCGCGTCCTTCCTGGGCATCACCTTGCGGAAGTACGTACGGAGTTCGGCGCGCAGTTGTTGCTGACGCGCCGTCTGGGCGAGGTGCACGACAGCTGCCTCCCGGACACAGGCGTACGGATACGGACGTACGGATTCGGGCACGCATTCAAGGTTTCTGACTGTCCGTCAGATCAGTCTGTCCTGTCAAGGTCGACGACACCCCGACCCGGCCGCCGGCCCAACGCGAAGCGGCCTGCGCGTGTGCCAGCCAAGGCCCCGGCGCCTGGCGCCCGACGACCACGCCGTAACCGCCCACCCCCCGGCGGGCGGGCGGGGCCGGCTG
>NZ_JBHVFF010000255.1:0-13149 GCF_042801895.1 Streptomyces sp. NPDC057543
GGCGTGGAGTTCGCCCGCGGCTTCCCCGTAGACGTCGGTGTGTGCTCCAGGGCGTCGCAGGAACAGTTGAGTCTCGGCAGTGAGCCTTCGGGTGGAGGCGGCCCTCGGCGCGGTGAGCCTGCCCTTGTCGAAGGGGATCGGAGTGCAGGCGCCCGTGGGGCGGTGCGCAAAGACTTCCCGACCCTGTCGTCGGCGAACTCCCCGGGGCCGTCCGGTTCACGCAATTGTGCGGACAGTGGCCGGGGGCTGTGGCCGAAAGGCGGAGTAGTACGTCGTCTTCATCTGTAGGCATCTGGGCGCGGTCAAGCGGATGCCCTGCTCGTCACGGCGCTCGAAACAGCAGATGGCGCACCTGTAACGGGCCATCGATATCGTTCCGGGCGCCGAGTCCGGACGACACCTCAGGGAGGGTGCTGCGCCCCCGTACCGGCCGACGGTGCCCGCGTCCTGCCCTTGTACGTCCCCCGGCTCGCCCGCGAGGGTCGCGAGATCGGACACCTCCTCGTCGCTGCGGGAGTCATCCCGTGCGCTGGACCATTGCGTCCAAGCGATGCCACCGAACGCGCGACGGAAGAGGAGCAAGGCGTCGGCGCTGGGTGGATGGACACAACACCACTCAAGATCCCAGTTGTTGAAGATGACCACGCGACACCGCCCAGGTGAGTGGAGCGAGGCTTTGTCGTTCGTGAGTCCGTTCGGCTTGTGCTCCCCGGCGTGGTGACGGGGGGCGCATGAGGGGCTCACCGGGCGTCCTGAGCAGCCGAGTCGGGCGTAGTGAGGGAGGTGGTGAGGGCGTCAATCCTGGCTGGTATTGGTGCTAGCGTGTGAGAGCTGGACACCAATGCGATTACGTACAGGCGGAGTTGAAAGCGGGGGAATCTGGTGACGGCTGATCTCGGTGTGGGCCCGGGCGTCCTCAAGAAGGGCGCTTCGGACATTCTGGAAGGCCTCAAGCCGGTCGAGAAGGTGGACTTGAAGTCACTGTCCGAGCAGGGCTCTGCGGCCGGGGACAATGCGGCAACCGCGGCACTGGTGACGTTCTGCACCACCTGGCAGTTGGGGGCGGAGTTCCTCAGGGACTGCGCGGTGACCCTGGCGGGTGGGCTGAACTCGGCCAACAACAACTACGCGGAGACGGACGAAGCCATCCGCGACGCGGTGAACTCGGTCAAGTCGGACTTGAGCTAGAGACGGGGGATTCGAATCCATGGGAGCCGCGCTGGGGTCGACGAACGACCCCAAGGAACTCATACCCGGCGACGTCGGAAAGCTGACTGGGCTCGCCACCACCCTCACCAGCTGGTCGGAAAAGTTCGAAGGAATCGCCAACGGCCTGCGCGACCTGAAGATCCCGGGCTGGAAGGGTGAGGCCAGCGACGCGTTCTGGCCCACCTTGTCCAAGGAGAAGGCCAACTGGCATCTCGCTTCCGACGCGATGTCCGGGGCGGCCGCAGCGGTCACCTCCTACTCCTCCACTCTGGGCTGGGCGCAGCAGCAGGCCTCGACCGCGATCGAGCAGTGGAAGGCCGGGCAGCACGACACGGCGGAAGAGACCTTGAAGGCCGCGCGCAATCAGCTCAAGCCCGAGACCGAGAAGCTGGTCAAGAAGCTCGGCGATTTGGCGGGCGGCGCTGCCGGCAGCCCCGGCTGGCTGGCCGACGCCAGGGATTGGGTCGATGCCCGGCAGTGGGCCACTGATCACGGAGTCGGCAAAACCAGCCAGAGCCGGTCGATATGGGAAGACGGGAAGTGGCGGGAGGGAGATGGCCGCTTCCGGCACCGGCAAAAGGAGTGGGGCAAGGGCGAAGACGGCAGCTGGTTCATCCGGGACAAGTCTTCTGACTCCGGGGACCAGGACACATCTGGCAACAAGGCCAATGTGAACATCAAGCTCGCCGAGTGGACGGGCGACGCCAGCGCCTGGTCGTTCGGCACCGGCCCGGGCGAGACGACGGTCGGTGGCGCCAAGCTGAAGGGCCAAGCAGGCATCGACCTGCTCGGAGTCAGCGGGACCGCCGGTGCGAGCATCAAAGACGGGCAGCTGCAGGCCGGTCTTTCGGGGAGCGCATACCTGGCACAGGCTTCCGCGAAAGGCAGTGCGGAATACGGCATCGCCGCGGTCCAGGGTGAAGCGAAGGCCTACGTCGGTGCGGATGCCTCGGCCACGGTCGGCGTAGGCAAGGACGGAGTGCACGCCGGCGCGGAGGCGTTCGCCGGAGCCAAGGCCACCGGGTCGGTTTCCGCCGATGTCGGCGGCGTCGGTGCCGGTGTCACCGGCGAGGCGTGGGCGGGTGTGGGTGCATCCGCCAGTGCCGACTTGGGCATGAAGGACGGCAAGTTCACCATCGGCGGCGAGCTCGGGGCCGGTCTGGGCGTCGGCGGCAAGGTCTCTTTCGACGTCACCATCGATGCCGGCAAGATGATCGACTCGGTCGGTGACGCGGCGGACGCGGTGGGTAGTGGTGCAAAGTCGGCCTGGGACCACACACTCGGCGCGCTGTTCTAGCCTGGGCTGTAGTTCATCGAAGGAGTGGGTCCACCATGGCGACTACGTTGCCGATCAAGATCTCGTTTTCGCTGCCGGAAGGCTGGCAGGCCGCACCGCCGGACGAGGTGGGAGCACCCGGCGTCGCCTTCGTCGCTCTTCATCCCGCCTCCATTGACGGGTTCACGGCGAACATCACCATCGCTGGGCGGATGCGTAACGACAGCGCCACCATGTGGCAGATCGCCGACGAGTCGGTGCAGCGGCTGGCGGAGGCAGGGACCGTAGAGGTCGTCAAGAAGACCGAAGTGGGTACCCCGGACATCCCGGGCCTGACGGACTCCCCGGGTGTGGTCCAGAACCTCCGCCTCTCCACCACCCTGAGGGGGGAGCCTCTGGAACTGCTCCAGAGCCAGGTGTACCTCGGCATGGAGGACGTCAAGAATCCGGCGAAGCGTGTTGTCATCGAACTCGTCCTGACGGCAAAGCCGACCCAACTCGACGAAGTCATCGAGGACTTCAAGACCTTCCTCCGGACGGTGCGCCCGGCCGACGAAACTCCTGCCTAGTGCCGCTCCCGGCACCGGCCTTGCCATTTCGGTCGACGCGGTGCGAGTTGGTGTTCTGAAACGCGGAAGTGCCTTCTGAGCTGGGATGATGAACCTTGTCGAGAGGTTCTCTCGTTCCAGGCGGAAGGCACTCTCTGTGTGCAGGGTATCGATCGACGAACAGCATCCCGTCACTGCAAAGGAAACGCCGAGGCCGGATGCCAGAGTGCCCCGCGCCCCGGTGAACCATGGTCACGGGGCAAGGGGCACTCTGCTTGCTCAGGCAGCCGGCCAAGCCTGTGCGGGAATCAGGTCCAGTATGTCGCAGAGGTAGTTCAACTTCTCGTCGACAGCCTGCGGAGACAGAGTGCCTGTGTACCAGGTGAACAGCTCGTTTTCGCGCAACGCAAACGGGGACTTCTTGGCTCGTGGATCCGCGAGCACAAAGGGCACCACGGTATCGGTCAAGGTATCCCGGACAAATGACTCGTCCTTGGTGACGATCCGAAATTCCTCATCGAATGCCGGCACGCCGAGCTGCATCTTGGTCCTCCGGTCGAGAGCCAAGTCCAGCTTGCTCGGGTGATATATCTGCACAAACGGCGCTGAGCCGGGCGCCGTCACGACGAGGACTGCCCGGATGATGGGCTTCCTCTGCTCCCCGACTTCGTGGGTCGACATGGGGCTGACATAGCGATATTCGAAGTACACGAAGGGGCGACCGCGGAACTCTCCCGTGGTGTAGTGCCAGGCGCTCAGATTCGTGCCCTTGTCGGGAAGGGGAGTTATCCCGCAATAGTGATCGATCCGCCCGTTCGTGCGCTGTGTGTATGTCCAACCACGTTCCTGGGCAATCCGGGCGAGCTGTGCATGCTCCTCCCTGACCTGCGCATCCTTCTTGCGTCCGCGCCTGCCCATGATGAAGACGAGGGTGAACATCCCCGCGATGAAGGTGAAGAGAAGTACCTTCACCAGAATCCCTACCAGAAGCTCCATGACCCATGATTATGGGGGACGGTGAGCGACGGCGTGAACCGGAGCCTGCAGCCGCTATCGGCTCGTTCCAGGGGTGGCAGTTGGACGAGCCGCCGCCCCGGTTCCGACGTAGGAGAGGGCGTGGAGCACGAGGCGGGCGGGAACAGCCACACGGGCCGTCCCCGCCGCGCACGCGGCGCTACCGCTCCCCGTCCATGAGCCCGGACTGCACCAGCGGATTCCCGCGCCGTCGCGTGACGAAGATTCCCCGACCCGGGGGCATCGGGCGCGGCCGTACGTTGCCGAGGACGTCCCCCTCGATGGGGTCTCCCGAGAGCATCAGGCCCTGCGCGCCCAGCTCCATGATGCGCTGCATGAACGGCTCGTACAGGGCCCGTCCGGCCCCCGCCGTATTGCGGGCGATGATGAACCGGACGCCGACGTCACGTGAGAACGGCAGCATCTCCGTGAGCTTGGCCAGCGGGTTCCCGCTGGACGTGGAGACCAGGTCGTAGTCGTCGACGACCACGTACACCGTCGGGCCGCGCCACCAACTGCGTTCGCGCAGTTCCTGCGCCGTGACGTCGGGCGACGGCGTACGGCGCTTCATCAGGTCGTACAGCGCGTCCACGTGGTGCTCCATGTTGTTGGACATGGGCACGTACTCCGCCAGGTGCGTCGCAGGGGTGACGTCCAGGAGCGCTCGCCGGTTGTCGATGACGAAGAACTTGCAGGCATTCCCCTCGTACCTCTCGGTCAACTGCTTGATGAGTAGCCGCAGCAGATTGGACTTGCCGGACTCGCTCTCGCCGAACACCAGGAAGAACGGATCGCGCTCGAAGTCGAGGAAGACCGGCTCCAGGTTGTTCTCGTCGATACCGAACGCGATGCCCCGCTCCGGATGCGCGTAGCCCGTGGGCAGTTCGCGCACCGGGAGTTCGCGGGGCAGCAGCCGGACCGCCGGGGCGGGAGCCGCGGTCCAGTGCCGGGCGACCTCCTGGTTCATGGCCGCCGTTGCCTCGGAGAGGTCGCTGTCGGAGTTGATGCCGTCGATCCGCGGTACCGCGGCCATGAAGTGCAGCTTCTCCGGCGTGAGACCACGACCGGGCACGCCGGCCGGCACGTTGACCGCGACCTTGCGGTCCAGTTCGGAGTCCATGACGTCGCCGAGCCGCAGCTCGAGCCGGTTCATCAGGTGGTCCTTGAGGTTGGCCCGTACCTCCATGGAGCGCGACGCCGTGACGATCAGGTGGATGCCGTATCCGAGGCCGCGCGCCGCGATGTCCACGGCCGCCGATTCCAGTCCCTCGTAGTCCGTACGGAAGTTGCCCCAGCCGTCGATGATCAGGAAGACGTCGCCCCACGGCTGGTCCGTGACCGAGATGTCGCCGCGCGCCCGCAGCCTGCGGAAGGTGGCGATGGAGTCGATGCCCGCGCTGCGGAAGTACTCCTCGCGCCGCGCCATGATCCCGTACACCTCGGAGACCGTGCGCCGCACCCGCTCCGGGTCGAGCCGGGAGGCGATCCCGCCGACGTGCGGCAGACCGGAGACCGAGGCCATGCCGCCGCCACCGAAGTCGAGTCCGTAGAACTGGACCTCCTGGGGCGTGTGGGTGAGTGCGAAGCCCGCGATGAGTGTGCGCAACAGCGTGGACTTGCCGGACTGCGGACCACCGGTGATCTGCATGTGGCCCGCGGCGCCGGAGAAGTCCCGGTAGAGCGTGTCGCGCCGCTGCTCGTACGGCTTGTCGACCACGCCGAGCGGTACGACGAGCCGGCCCGAACCCTCGAATCCGGGCTGGGTCAGCCCACGGCCCTCGACCGCGGAGAGCCCCGGAAGCAGCTCGTCCAGCGACGGCGGGTTGTCCAGCGGAGGGAGCCACACCTGGTGCGCGGAGGCCCCCCGGCCCTCCAGCCTGCGCACGATCACATCGAGCACCGTGTCCGCCAGGGCGTCGTCCTCGGGCGTACGCGCGTCGGGCACGGAGTCCCCGGTCCGCGGGCTCGGCTGGACGTACTGCACCGGCACCGGAGCCGCCGTGAACACCACCGGCCTGCGGTCCACCGGCAGGGGCCCGGAGGATACGGCCGGCTGGGCGCCCGAGCGGTACACCCCGGAGACGTACGCGGCCTTGAAGCGCACCATCTCGTCCGTGCCGTACTTCAGGTAGCCGGAACCCGGGACGTTGGGCAGGTGGTAGGCGTCGGGCACACCCAGCGCCGCCCGGGACTCGCCCGCCGAGAACGTGCGCAGGCCGATCCGGTACGACAGATAGGTCTCCAGCCCGCGCAGCCGCCCCTCCTCCAAGCGCTGCGAGGCCAGCAGCAGGTGGACGCCCAGCGAACGGCCGATGCGCCCGATCTGGACGAACATCTCGATGAAGTCGGGCTTGGCGGTCAGCAGTTCACTGAACTCGTCGATGACCAGAACGAGCGAGGGAATGGGCTGCAGTGGGGCGCCCGCGGCACGCGCCCTCTCGTAGTCGTGGATGTTGGCGTAGTTGCCCGCGTCGCGCAGCATTTCCTGGCGCCGGTTGAGCTCACCGCTGATGGAGTCGCCCATCCGGTCGACCAGCGTCAGATCGTCCGCGAGGTTGGTGATCACCGCTGCGACGTGCGGCATCTGTGCCATACCGGCGAAGGTGGCACCGCCCTTGAAGTCCGCGAGGACGAAGTTGAGCGTCTCCGAGGTGTGGGTGACGGCCAGGCCGAGTACGAGCGTACGCAGCAGTTCGGACTTGCCGGAACCGGTGGCGCCGACGCACAGGCCATGCGGCCCCATGCCCTCCTGCGCCGCCTCCTTGAGGTCCAGCATCACCGGGGCGCCGTCCTCGCCGACGCCGATCGGGACGCGCAGCCGCTCCGCCTGGGAGCGGGCCCGCCAGGTCCTGCTGACGTCGATCGAGGCGGCGTCACCGAGGTTCAGCAGATCGGTGAATTCGAGATTGGCGAGCAGCGGCTCGTCGTCGTCCCCGCCCGTGGCCACATGCAGCGGCGCCAGTTGCCGGGCCAGTGCTTCGGCGGCCTCGTAACTGAGCAGGTCGGGAAGGCCGTCGTAGACCAGCCCGTGCCCGGACTCCAGCTGCAGCGAATGGGGGTGCACCACGACGGACAGGCCGCCGCGCGCCCCGTTGACCTCACCCGGTACGACCTCGACGACCGTCACGCCCTGGAGGCCCTCGGCCGCGGCGAGCGCCGACACCGGCGATACGGACTGGCCGTCGAGCACGACGACGACATGAGGCTGGTCCATGAGCGGCTGGCCATCGGGCTGGAAGCGCGGCCGGCCCTCGAGCCGGCCCGCGAGCATTTCCTCCAGCTCCCCGATGCTCGTGGTGATCAGCCGGCGGACGCCGGCACCGTCGATGAAGTCCGGGGCCTGGACGTGCGGAAGCCACTTCGTCCATTCCCAGCTCGGGGCGGCGTCCCGGTCCGTCGCGACGGCGATGATCAGGTCCTCGGGGGAATGCAGCGAGGCGAGCGCACCGACCATCGCACGGGCCGTGGCACGGACGGACTCCGCTTCGCCGCTGATCGTCAGGTGGTAGAAGGCGCGCAGCGAGACCGCCATGGGCAGACCGTCCAGCGTGCTGTGGGTCGTCAGGAACTGCTGCATCGCCCCCGCGGTCAGCGGCTCCAGCTCATCGACCGGCGCGGTCTGCGGAGCGATGAGCGGCGTGGCGAGTTCCTGACTGCCCAGGCCGATGCGTACCTGCGCGAAGTCGGCGTCACCAACGCGGCGCTCCCAGACTCGGCTGCCCTCGGCGACAAGCGCCCACAACTGGTCCGGGGACGGGTGGAGATAGAACTGTGCGTCGCGCTGTTTGCGGGCTGTCTTCAGCACGGCGCGTCTGGTTTGCGTCAGATACTTCAGATAGTCACGCCGCATGTCGGCGAGCTGCCCCTGAGCGCCCCGCCGGAAGCGGACCATCGTCGCAACGGCCATGGCGACCGTCGACGCGATCATGATTATGCCCATGATCCGCATGATCGGGTTCGGGGTCATGAAGAAGAAGACGACGGAGCCACCCATGCCGAGCATCGGCAGCAGCTGCATCATCACCCCCTCCTGCTGACCGCGAGGCAGTTCGGGCGGAGGTTGCAACTGCACCTGCTCGTCCGACACTTCGGAGGGCAGGGCCCGCGGTGGGCGCTTGACGACAATCTGGCTCACAGCTCACCAATTCCCTTGCCGGACAGAACTGTTCGTATCGGCGCCCCCGTGGCGACGGGTTCCATCCGCGGGAGGATCCTACTGGCGTATGGAATGACATCGAGAGCGGTAGGGTGTCGCGACGCGTGTAAGCATTCGCTAACTACCGCAAGGAAACGGTCATTCGGGGCGCGAGCGAGGCCCGCGATCCCGGGGTTCGTTTCAGGAGAACGATGAGGGGGAGCAGCAGGTGACTATGACGGCCCAAGCGGCGGCCACCGGACAAGGTCGGCCGGGTCCCGGAGTTCTGGCCGGCAACGGAACCGGTTTCTGCCGGGTCACGGTCGTCGCGCCCGACAGCCGCGTCGACGTGGCGCTGCCCGAGGACATTCCCGTCGCCGACCTGTACCCGGAGATCCTCCGGCTGTCGGGACAGAGCCCCGCCGAGGGCGCTCCGGTCGGCTATCACCTGGTACGTCGCGACGGCACCGTCCTCGACAGCGGGCGCACCCTGGCCGGTCAGCGCATCCTCGACGGCGAACTGCTGTCCCTGCGCCCCTTCTCCGAGTCGCTGCCCCCCGCGGTCTTCGACGACGTCTCCGACGCGGTCGCCTCCGCCGTCGCCCGGGACCGCGCCCTCTGGGGCGACAGCCTCATGCGCGGAGCCGGGCTCTTCGGAGGATCGCTCCTGCTGGTCCTGCTCGGCTTCGTGCTGTGGACCTCCGGCCCCCGGCACGACATGCACGGCCTGCCGGGCGTCCTTGCCGCGATCATCGCCGTACTCGCTCTCGCACTCGCCTGCGTACGTGCGCGCGTGTACGACGACCGGGGATCGTCCACGGCTCTGGGGATCGGTGCGCTCGCGAACGCCGCGGTCTCCGGCGCCGGGCTGCTACCACTCGGCGAGGGAGAGGGCATCGGCAGGCTCCAGTTCCTGCTCGCCTGCGCCGCCGTATTGGTCGCGGCGGTGATCCTCATGATCGCCGCCCCGGGCGGGGACGGTGTCTTCGTCGCGTTCGTGTTCGCAGCCGCCATCGGCCTGCTGGTCACCTTCGTCGCGATCATGACCGGCATGGCGCCTGCGGAGACCGCGGCGGTGTGCGCCCCGCTCTCCGTGGGTGTCCTGGCCTTCCTGCCTGGTCTCTCCACCCGCTTCGCCCGCCTTCCCATCGGCTTCGAGCCGCCCCGTACCACCGTCGGTGACTACGGGACGTCCGAGTCGACACCGCAGGGCCCGGTCGACGCCGACCGCATCGCCGCCCAGGCGCGGCGCGGCCACGAACTGCTCGTCGGCCTGGTCGGCGGATGCGCACTGGTGGCCGTGGGCGCCGCAGCCGTCCTGGGATTCTCGGACAGCGTCTGGGGCCAGCTGTTGGCGCTCACCACCGGAGTCGCCATGCTGATGCGTTCCCACCTGTTCCGTTACACGGCGCAGGTCGGATGCGCGCTGGCGGCGGGTCTCGGCGCTCTCGTGCTCCTGGGCCTCGGCCTGTCGCTCAATCCGCCGGTCGAAATGCTGCGCGAGGCCGTCGCGGGGGACAACACCGCGCTCGACATCCGTACGATCTGGCTCGCCGCAGCCGTTGCGGGCGCCGCTGCCCTGATCACCGCCATAGGGCTGATCGTGCCGCGCAAGGGAGTCACCCCGTTCTGGGGGCGCTTCCTGGAGATCGCCGAAGCGTGTGTGCTCCTGACGCTGATCCCCCTGTGCCTCGCCGTTTTCGATATCTACCACTCGATCCGCGCGCTCACGAGCTGACCCCGCGGGCCCACCCGTCCAATCCGAGCTCAGCCGTACCAAACCCGGGCTCTGCCGGCAGAGCCCGGGCTCAGTCAGGCCAAACCCGAGCTCAGCCGGCAGAACCCGAGCTCAGCCGGGCAAAATCAAGCCCGTCCGGTGATTGAGGACAAAGCCGTGCCCCGGCGCCCGGGTCCACCTCACCCCCGACCGAACCGGCTCCGCCGGACTGGTACGCTGTGTGACGGCCGTTTGTGTACGCCCTCCCGGATCATCCTGGGAGCTGCGCTCATCGGACCTTCGCCCCCGAGTAACGGAAGCCCCCCTGAGAACAGACCAGGGGCACTCGCAGGCGCATCGAACATCAAAGAGGAGTACCGCGTGTCGCTCGACGCCGCTACGAAGAAGCAGATCATGGCCGAGTTCGCCACCAAGGAGGGTGACACCGGTTCCCCCGAGGTCCAGGTCGCGATGCTCTCCCGTCGGATCTCGGACCTGACGGAGCACCTCAAGACCCACAAGCACGACCACCACTCCCGCCGTGGTCTGCTGATCCTGGTCGGCCAGCGTCGCCGCCTTCTGCAGTACCTGGCCAAGAAGGACATCCAGCGCTTCCGTGCCCTGGTCGACCGCCTCGGCATCCGCCGCGGTGCGGCCGGCGGCGCCAAGTAAAGCGCCGTGAAGGGAGCGGTTCCCACTAATAAGGGGGCCGCTCCCTTTGTTGTACGTACGATTGTGCGTACGTACGCATGTACGGGACGTGTCGGGTCCGCCCGCACGCCCGGAATGCCAAGCTGAGTCGAATCTCAGTAACCTGGTCGAAGAACGACCGGCAGAACGAACCACGGACGAGCGAGAAGCAGACCTCCCCGCCGCCGGTCCTCGGTAGTGGCCCCCGGACTCATGTACCCGGGTGCTTCGATCGAAGACCGGCCCGCCGATGGAGGGCTTCTCCGCTACCGTCCCCCGCCACACGGGCGTGGGGGCGAGAAGACGATATGTATCGGAGAAAACGCTAGTGGAGAACGAGACCCACTACGCCGAGGCCGTTATCGACAACGGAACCTTCGGCACCCGCACCATCCGCTTCGAGACGGGCCGCCTGGCCAAGCAGGCCGCCGGCTCCGCCGTCGCGTACCTGGACGACGACACCATGGTGCTGTCGGCCACCACCGCGTCCAAGAAGCCCAAGGACCAGCTCGACTTCTTCCCCCTCACGGTGGACGTCGAGGAGCGGCAGTACGCCGCCGGCAAGATCCCCGGCTCCTTCTTCCGTCGTGAGGGCCGGCCCTCCGAGGACGCGATCCTCACCTGCCGCCTGATCGACCGCCCGCTGCGCCCCTCCTTCAAGAAGGGCCTGCGCAACGAGATCCAGATCGTCGAGACGATCATGGCGCTCAACCCCGACCACCTGTACGACGTGGTCGCGATCAACGCCGCCTCCTGCTCCACGCAGCTGGCCGGCCTGCCCTTCTCCGGCCCGGTCGGCGGCACCCGTGTCGCCCTGATCAAGGGCCAGTGGGTCGCTTTCCCGACGCACACCGAGCTCGAGGACGCCGTCTTCGACATGGTCGTCGCCGGTCGCGTCCTGGAGGACGGCGACGTCGCGATCATGATGGTCGAGGCCGAGGCCACCGAGAAGACCATCCAGCTCGTCAAGGACGGGGCCGAGGCCCCGACCGAAGAGGTCGTCGCCGCCGGTCTCGAAGCCGCGAAGCCCTTCATCAAGGCGCTCTGCAAGGCTCAGTCGGACCTCGCCGCCAAGGCCGCCAAGCCCACCGGCGACTTCCCGGTCTTCCTGGACTACCAGGACGACGTCTTCGAGGCGCTCGCCGCCGCCGTGACGTCCGAGCTGGCCCAGGCGCTCACCATCGCCGGCAAGCAGGACCGCGAGGCCGAGCTGGACCGCGTCAAGGAGATCGCCGCCGAGAAGCTGCTCCCGGCCTTCGAGGGCCGCGAGAAGGAGATCTCCGCCGCGTACCGTTCGCTGACCAAGAAGCTGGTCCGCGAGCGCGTCATCAAGGACAAGGTCCGCATCGACGGCCGTGGCGTCACGGACATCCGTACGCTCGCCGCCGAGGTCGAGGCCATCCCGCGGGTGCACGGCTCGGCGCTGTTCGAGCGTGGCGAGACCCAGATCCTGGGCGTCACCACCCTCAACATGCTCCGCATGGAGCAGCAGCTGGACACCCTCTCCCCGGTGACCCGCAAGCGCTACATGCACAACTACAACTTCCCGCCGTACTCCGTCGGTGAGACCGGCCGCGTGGGCTCGCCCAAGCGCCGCGAGATCGGCCACGGTGCGCTCGCCGAGCGCGCCATCGTGCCGGTGCTGCCGACGCGCGAGGAGTTCCCCTACGCGATCCGCCAGGTCTCCGAGGCGCTGGGCTCCAACGGCTCGACGTCCATGGGCTCGGTCTGCGCCTCCACCATGTCGCTGCTGAACGCCGGTGTGCCGCTCAAGGCCGCCGTCGCCGGTATCGCCATGGGCCTGATCTCCCAGGAGATCGACGGCAAGACCCACTACGTCGCCCTCACCGACATCCTCGGTGCGGAGGACGCCTTCGGCGACATGGACTTCAAGGTCGCCGGTACGAAGCAGTTCGTCACCGCGCTCCAGCTCGACACCAAGCTCGACGGCATCCCCGCCTCGGTCCTGGCCGCCGCGCTGAAGCAGGCCCGCGACGCCCGCCTCCACATCCTCGATGTGATGAACGAGGCCATCGACGTCCCGGACGAGATGTCCCCGAACGCCCCGCGGATCATCACGGTCAAGATCCCGGTGGACAAGATCGGTGAGGTCATCGGCCCCAAGGGCAAGATGATCAACCAGATCCAGGAGGACACCGGCGCCGACATCACGATCGAGGACGACGGCACCATCTACATCGGTGCCGCCGACGGACCGGCCGCCGAGGCCGCCCGCGCCACGATCAACTCGATCGCCAACCCGACCATGCCGGAGGTCGGCGAGCGCTACCTGGGTACGGTCGTCAAGACCACCACCTTCGGTGCGTTCGTGTCCCTCATGCCGGGCAAGGACGGTCTGCTGCACATCTCGCAGATCCGCAAGCTCGCCGGTGGCAAGCGCGTGGAGAACGTCGAGGACGTGCTCGGCGTCGGCACCAAGGTCCAGGTCGAGATCGCCGAGATCGACTCCCGTGGCAAGCTCTCCCTGATCCCGGTCGTCGAGGGCGAAGAAGACGAGAAGAAGGACGACGCCTCCAAGTGACGTCCCGTAGTTCCGTGA
>NZ_JBHVFF010000256.1:0-13092 GCF_042801895.1 Streptomyces sp. NPDC057543
GCCCCTCGCGGTTACTCCCGTAGTGGGACTGGTGTCTGTCAGGTCACTCGGCGGCGGATCCACCAGGCGCAGAACCCGGTCAGGGCCAGGGCGAGGCCGAGGTAGAGCCCGGTTTCTGCCCATTGGAGGGCCCAGAAGTTGTCGGCGGGCTGGTACGTCACCTGCTGCTTGTAGCCCAGGGCGCCGAGGTCGGCGACGCAGCGGTCGAATTGCTGCAGGGTGGGCGGGCCCGACTCGGTGTGCAGGCAGTCGGCGAAGGACGACGGCACGGTGGAAGGCTGGCCAGCGGCGTTCAGTGTCTGTTGGGAGGTTTCCCAGGCACCGGGCACTTCGGGGTGCGCGACGATCTGCTCGGCGCCCTCCTGGATGCTGATGGGGGCGCCGCCGGGCTCGATCGGCACGGTGGTCTGGTCCGTGGCGGCAAGGTGGGGCCGGATCCACATCGGCACGACGATCTGGACGGCGGCGTAGACGGCGAACGTGGTGGCCATCGCGGGCAGGGTGCGGCGGATGACGAGGCCGAGGGCGACGCCCAGGACGAAGGCGAAGGCGGCATGGGCCATGGGGACGACGCCCCGTGCGGCGAAGGCCACGGGGTCGAGCCGCGGGAAGTACGTGTCCGTCGCGCCGCCGCCGTTGACAGCCCGGTCGATGGGGCTGCTCCACCAGCTCACCGCGAGTGCGGCCAGTCCGGCGACGGTCATGGTGGCCGCCGCACCAAGGCCCAGCTTGGTCGCCAGCCAGCGCGTGCGGGTGATGCCCTGGTTGAACGCGAGGTAGTGGGTGCCGGTCTCCAGTTCACGGGAGATCAGCGGCGCGCCCCAGAACATCCCGATGACCGCCGGCACGGCGAGCACGACCAGCAGTCCGGCGTAGTAGAGGGTCTGGTCCGAACTGGAGACCTGGTCCACCAGGCTGCTGCCGGCCGTCCGGTAGAGGTCGGCCAGTTGCGGGCCGGTGACCGCGAGGGTGGTGGCGAGGGCGGCCACCGCGGCGAACATCACGGCGGCCTGGGTGCGGAACTGGCGCCAGGTCAGCCAGATCATCGGAGTACCTCCAGTGCGGGTCGGGTGTCACGAACCGCATCGGCGGGCCGGGTCATGTAGGCCAGGACGATGTCTTCCAGACCGAGCGGGCTGACGGTCCAGGACGGATCGTGGACCGCGGTGTCGGTGCGCACCAGGAGGGTGGTCTGCCGGTCGGTGTGGCTGGCGGTGATGACGTGCTGACCGGACGGGAGCGTGTCCGGGTCCCGGCGCGGGCCGGTGAGCCGGTGGTGGCAGGCGACCAGGTCGTCGATGTCGCCGGCCACCTGCACCCGGGAGTCGACCAGCACGATGACGTAGTCGCAGGACCGCTCCACATCGGAGACCAAGTGGGAGGAGAGCACGACGCTCAGCTCGTGCTCGGCGACGGCCTCCATCAGGTCCTGCATGAACTCCCGTCGGGCGAGCGGGTCCAGCGCCGCGACCGGCTCGTCCAGGATGAGCAGTTCCGGGCGCTTGGCGATGCCCAGGGTGAGAGCGAGCTGCGCGCGCTGGCCGCCGGACAGCTTGCCGGCCCGCTGCTTGGGGTCCAGGCCGAGGTGACGGATCCGGTCGTGCGCCAGGGTGTCGTCCCAGTTCGGGTTGAGGCGCTTGCCGAAGTCGAGGTGGTCGGCGACGCTCAGCGCGGCATAGACCGGGGTGTCCTGGGCGACGAAGCCGACCTTGGCCAGCTGTTCCACGCCCTCGGCGGGACGGCCACCGCACACCTCGATGGTGCCGGCCGTCGGGGTCAGCATGCCGGAGGCCAGGTTCAACAGGGTCGACTTGCCGGCGCCGTTGGGGCCGACCAGGCCGACCACCCGGCCGGCGGGGACGTCCAGGTCGCAGTTCTGTAGCGCCCAGCGCTGCTTGAACCTCTTGCCCAGGCCCTGGGCTCGTAAGACAGCGCTCACGCTACGTCCTCTCCGGCGGCGTTACGAAAGGTGTTCATGAACAGCGCCTCGATGCTCTCGTCGTCGAGCCCGGCAAGGCGGGCCTTGGTCAGCCAGCGCTGCAGGTCCTTGCGGAGCGGTCCGTGCGCGGCGAGCGTGGCGTCGGCCAGCGTCCGGGTCACGAACGTCCCGACGCCGGGGCGGGCGGCCACCAGGCCGTCGTGCTCCAGCTCGCGGTACGCCTTGAGCACCGTGTTCGGGTTGACCGCCATCTGCTTCGCCACGTCCTTGACCGTCGGCAGCTGGTCCCCCTCCTCCAGCAGGCCCAGGCGCAGGGCGTGCCGCACCTGCTGGACCAGCTGCTGGTACGGGGACAGGCCGGACCGGCTGTTCAGGTGGAACTCAATCAACGGTTCCCTCCATTTATCTAGTTGCCTAGCACTATAGCCCTCTACGTCGACCATTCGGCAAGGCGTGCACTGCGGCGCCAGCCGCCCGGCACGGAGGGGAGCCAGCCGCGCAAGGTTGGCGCTCGCCAGACCTTGCTCGGGTATCGAGAAACGCTCCGCCCTGCTGATACATCTGGAGGACGGGCGGATCCTCCTGGTCCACCTCGACCGCAACCGACCCGTCAGCCAGAATGACAGCTCCTGGGAAGTCATCCTCGGGCCCGGCGTACGGATCGCTCCAGGCATCCTGGAGCAGCGCGGCTACGTGCAGCGCATCCGCTTCGAGGACCGGCCCGGCGGTGGCCGCGTCATGCGGCTGGGCACAGAACACCCGGGGGTGGGCACCACCTGGGACGGCCTGGAGGACGTCGAGCTGACGTCACGGGGCCTGAGCACCTCGACCAGGCCCGACGCCGTCCGCGCGCCCATGGCCACGGGGCTACGGCACAGTGAGTCCGAGGGGCGCTCGATCGTCAGTGTCGCGCCTTCCCGGTCGCGGGCACCGTGCGTCAGGACGACCGGTCAATCGCGCGCGGATGCATCTCGACCGCGCCATGCGCGATCAGCCGGACCGCTTATACAGCGCGGTGAGAACCATCCAGCAGCTCCTGGAGGCAGAGAAGGTCCCGGAGAACATCGCCCGGCTGCGCCTGGCTCTCGGCCGCGGTCAGACGCGGCTCGAAGAACGAGCCCGGCAACGCCAGACCGTCCTGGCCCGGCTGCAGGAACAGCCCACATCCCTCCTCCTCACCGAGGCCACCCAGCTGATGAGGGATCTCGATGTGACGGCCGAGGAGCGGGAGGCGGTGCGTGTCGCACGGGTCCGGCACAACCAGGAGCAGGCCGAGCTCCGGCGTGAGCAGGAGGAGCGGCGCGCGGCCCGCCAGGCTCAGCGAGAAAAGGAATGGCGTGAGCAGAGGGAGCAGCAGCTGGCGGAGCAGCGTGAGCGCAACGAAGCCGCCCGACGGGAGCGGGAGGAGCGGGCGTTGGCCGTGCAGCGTGAACAAGAGGAGGCAGCGGAGCGCCAGGCACAACAGAAACGCGCCGAGAGACTCGGCGCCTCGGCCCATCCCCGGCACGCGGGCCAACGCGGGCGGCGGGATCCTCGGCCTCTGCAGCCTCGAGGCCTACTGTCCTGTGACAGCGAGCATTGAGCGCGTGCCATCGAACTTTGAGTGACTCACCAGTTAGTTGCAGCAGTCGCAGCTACGAGATACGCGCCGACCTCCATCTCGGTCCGCTCCAACTCGCCTGCAGCATCATTTAGAGGTCGGGCCCCTCGAAGTCGAAGGTGCACTGTCGGCTATCGAGATCGACAGTGCGTCGGTCAGCCATCTATGAGCCACCGTCATATTCAGAACGCGCCCGCCGGTGACGGTGCCGACCAGGGCCCAATAGCGTTCCAGGCGGGGGTCGAAGCCGGATGACCTCGACACCAGCCCATGCAGGTATTCGCGGAAGGCGGGGGTGTCCGACTCCCGCCGGGCTCGTGCATGGGCGGATACGAAAGCGTTCACCGCATCCCCGGCGCTGGGCGGCAGACCCTCGGCCAAAGCGGCGGTCGTCAGAACGGCAGCATCGTCGATCTCCCCGTAGAAGGCCGGGGCGTCCCTCATCTCTTCGTCGTGGTCCTGGGTCCAGCGGGTGAAACTGGGTGTGGAGACGAGCAGATGAAGCTCGGCGTAGGCCAGGACCGTAGCGGGATCGGGGTCCTGCGGCGGGTCGGGTGACAGCATGGCGATCATGATGTCGAGCCGGCGCTTGGGCATGGCCGCGGACAGCTCGCGATACCAGTGATCGGTGAGAGTGCGATGCGCCTGCGGAAGCCGCTGCACGCGAGAGAGAATCTCCAGACGTCGGAGCCGTTCCTCGCTCGGGCAGTCGTCCAGAGACTTGAGTGTGGCCTGGCGCCACCGCAGTTCGGTTAGTCGTTCCTGCACCACTTCGAGCTCGGTTGCCACCAGTTCGCCGAAGGAGCACTCACCGGTGACCACCTGCGTGATGGTCGCGATCGGAGTGTCCAGCGCCCGTAAGCGCCTGATGAGACGGATCCGCTCCCACGCCTCAGGACCGTAGCGTCGATGACCACCGGCGCTACGGCCAGCCACAGGCAGCAGACCGCTGTCGGAGTAGTAGCGGAGGGCCTTCACCGAGACCCCCGTTCCGGCCGCGAGTTCACCGATGCTCCACGTGTCTTGCGTCACAGGCTCTTGAACCTCCAGCGCGCGGGAGGTCCTAGCGTACTGAGCACTGACCGCGTCAGTCCGTACCGTTCCCCACCGCTCGGGCTTAGTACCGGCCCGACCGGCCTCGTCCGATCCCGTCCGACCAAGAACGGTGGGTACGTATGTCCCCGACCATGACAGCACCGCGTCCATGCCGAAGAGACAGGCTCCGTGCGGTGCTCTTCCCCTTGCTCTGCGCGGTGGCACTACTCGCAGCCACCGCCGTACCGGCGACCGGCGCACACCCCGGTTTCCCGCACTCCGCAAGACAAAGCGGTACCGTCGTACGGACCGACCACGGCCTGATACGCGGCGTGTCACACGGCTCGTACACTACCTTCGGCGGCATTCCCTATGCTGCGCCGCCGACCGGACCGCTGCGCTGGCGCGCACCGGTGCCCGCCGCCACGTGGCATGGTGTCCGGGATGCAACGACGGCGGCTCAACGCTGTGTGCAGATGCCGACACCAGGTGCGGGCGCGGTCCTCGGGTCGGAGGACTGCCTCTACCTCAATGTCACGATGCCGACGCCAAAGCCGGCCGGGCAGAAGCGGCCCGTACTGGTGTGGATGCACGGCGGTGCGTTCCTGGGCGGTTCTGGCAGTGACTACAGCACCGAACAACTAGCGGTCCGGGGTGACACGGTCGTCGTCACAGTCAACTACCGGTTGGGTATTTTCGGTTACTTCGGCCACCCCGAGTTGGGCTCCGCCCCACCGTTCGGCCTGGCGGACCAGCAGGCCGCCCTGCGCTGGGTGCGGGCGAACGCGGAGCGCTTCGGCGGTGATCCGGCCAGTGTCACGCTGTTCGGCGAGTCCGCAGGCGCCCCAAGCATCTGTGCACACCTCACCTCGCCGACGGCCGTCGGACTCTTCCAGCGGGCCGTGCTCCAGAGCGGTTCCTGCCTCATGTCATTCCCACGCGGCGCTCTCGGGCCCGGAATACCGGCGTACGAGCCGTTCGCCTCACAGCGCGAAGTTCAGACGGCCGGTGCAGAAGCCGCCCGGCAACTTGGCTGCCCAGCGGACGGTGGAGACGAGGTGCTGGCGTGCCTGCGCGGGCAGAGCACGGACCGCCTCGCCACCGCACAGCTGATGCAGTCCTTCAACCGGCCCTCCTTCGGCAATACGCTGCTGCCCGTGGCACCGGACCAGGCGTTGGCGTCGGGACGCTTCCACCGCGTGCCGATCATTCAGGGCACCAACCACGATGAGATGCGGATGTTCGTCGGCCTGTCGCTCGCCGCGTTCCCGATCCGCACCGAGAACGACTATCGCGCCCGTGTGGTGGACGCCTTCGGGCTTGCAGCCCCAGCCGTCGAGGCGCAGTATCCGGCAGGACACTACCCCACGCCCGCACTGGCCTGGGCCGCGGTGCTGACCGATCGATCCCTCACGTGCACCACACTGGCAGTTGGCCAGGCCATCGCCGCTCATGCCCCCGGCCTCCCCCTCTACGGCTACGAGTTCAGCGATCCGGATGCTCCTGTCCTCACCGGTCTGCCAGCGAACCCGGGCTTCCCCTACGGGGCGGCGCACGGCTTCGAGATGCCGTTCCTGTTCTCCTCCTTCCCTACCGAGCGACCACTGACCGAAGCCCAGGGCGCCCTGTCGGACCGGATGGTGGACTACTGGACGAACTTCGCGCACACCGGCAACCCGAACACCCCCGACGCCCCGCTCTGGCCTGTCCTCAGCCCTTCGTCACCTCTCGCGCAGTCGGTGCAGTCATTGGCTCCCGGACCAGGCGGAATCCACCCCGTCGATGCGTATTCCGCACACCACTGCTCGTTCTGGGACCGCCTGACGCAGTGACCCTCCGCGCGTACAGAACCAGGACGGCCCCGGCGCAGAAGCTTTAACCCTGGTCCAGCTAGGCCTTGCGGACCGTCTCAACCAGCAGCACAGCCCCAGCCTGGGACACCACCACATGGCCACCGCCCTCGATGCGGACGCGTGGATAGGACCCGATACGCTTCTTCATCTGGGAAGTGCCTCCGACCGTGGCAGGAACAAGGACCTCGACAATCCTCATTCTTGCTGGTCAGAGGCACTTTTCGCTTATCTGACCACCCGTCGGACAGCCCGCTTCATGAAAGCGCGAGGTCATAAGTTGAGCCAGAACCCGTTCTCGGGTTCTGGCTCAGGTTGTGTGGAGCGGACACGATGTATCAGGTCTGCTGCCAGGTGCTGGGGAGCCGACCGGGAGGTATCAGGGCCTTGCGGTCCAAGCGGGCTACCCGGTGTAGTAAGCGAGGTGGCCCCTCTTGAACTCTGGCAGTTCCACGCCGCTGAGTTCCAGTGTCGGCGTACCCATGGCACTGGCACTGGAGTCCTTGTAAGCCTTCTCGGATGCGGCGACGAAGCCTTGGTACTGCATCGTCCTGACCGCAGCGTCGAAGCCCGGCCCGCGCAGTCCCTCTACGCGGGATGCCATCTTCAGTAGGAACTCGTCGGTGAAGCCGTCGACCGCTTCATCTGGCTGATGCGCGTAGAGGACCTGGTGGTACTCGACGAACTTGCCGTCTGCCAGTGCAGCGCGCAGCGCGTTCGCGGCCTTCTTCGAGCCGTTGCCGCCCAGCCTGTCGTCGAGGAAGGACGCGAGTGTGTAGTGGACCTGCACCGAACCCTTCCGAGTCAGCTTGTTCAGCTCGGCCCCGGCGCCCTGTGTCTCGAACTCCTCACAGAAGGGGCAGCGCAGATCCTCGAAGAGCCGGACGGTGGTAGCCGCGCCTTCATCGCCGACCACGATGCTCGTCCCGTCCGCGCCCAGCGACTCCGGTATGTCGGCATCAGTGGCATAGCCGGTACGCGTCCCGCGCGCCGCAAGGGACAGTCCCAGGACGGCGGCGATCGCCATTGCCCGAATCGCACGCTTCACCAGCATGAATGCCCCTCCCCAGTGGCGAATGGCCCGGCGAGGGTGATGGTCAACACGGTGCACGCGGTGTTGAAGACGATCAGTCCCGCTGGGCTTCGCGAAAGGCCGGCTGTCCGCTTCTGGTGAGCGTTTGCCCAGCTCAGGATCGGAGTTCTCGAAGTGTCTGGGCTCCCACGCCCGCATGTGCTCGCGGAGGTGCGCCTGGGCGGGGAAGTCCGCCCCCGTCGCAGCGGTGACCGCAGGGAAGAACGCGCGGACTGGACGGCGCAAGGCTGGCGACTGTTCGGGCAGACCCGCCCGGCTCCGCTGGTCGGAGGCGGTGCCCCGGGCCGGGGGGCGGGCGACGGCGTCGATGTAGACGACCCACCTCGCCGTCCACATCGCCCACGAGCTCACCTCCGACAGCCGCAGCCTGACTGTGATGCCGACCCTGGAACTGCTCAACCAGACCGCCCGCGTCTGGCACACCTCCGGTTGGCCGGACACGCCCCGAGGGCCGGCACGAAGACCTCCGACACCTCGGTACCGTCGAGCGCGCACTCGACGCGCTCGCTGACATCTTGCCCGTCGGCCGGCTCGTCGTCAGCCACGGTGGCGCCTGCGCGCCCGACATCCTGAGCGGCGACGACGGCACCTGCATCGGCCACGTCTACCTCGGCACCCTCGGCGTCGCCGACCGCTGGGCCGACTTCGCCGTCGCCACCTGGAGCACGCGGTGGAACTGTGGCCCGGGCCGGGAGGAACCACTGCTCGAATCCCACGGAGTCGGCCCCGGGACGGGGAGGATCACGTACTACCACCTGCTGTGGGGCCTGACGGGCCGACGCCGCGCACCGTCAGCTCCCGGCGGGCGCGTCACGCTGCTCGTACGTCCACACCGCCAGCTGCGTGCGCGACGTGAGCCCCAGCTTGCCGAGGATGCGCTCGACATGGTTCTCCGCAGTGCGCTGTGCGATCGTCAGGCGCACCGCGATGTCCTTGTTTGTGAGCCCTGCGGCGACCAGCTCCGCGACCTGGCTCTCACGCCGCGTCAGCCCTGGCGTCCCGGCCGGGGCATCCAGTACGTATGCCATCGCCTCGTCCACCGTCGCCCGCGCCCCGCGCCGGAACTCCCGCTCGAAGACCGCCCCGGACAACGCCTCCCGCACCCCCGCCTCGAAGCGCAGATGCTGCGCGCGCATGAATGGCGCCGAGCCGAGCCGCCCGCCCAGCGCCCCCCACAACAGGTGCAGCACACCCAGCAGCCGGGCCGCGCGCCGCGGCGCGTCCCGCGTGCTCCACGCGATCACCTCCACGCACATGGCAACGTCCCACCAGTCCTCGAACGGCCGCAGCAGGCCGATGGCCGCCCGGGCGTGCCCGATCGCGTCCCCGGGCACGTCCCCGCGCCGCGCCAGCAGGGAACGAGCGAGCAGCGCCATCCCGTGCAGCCACGACTCGCCCCGCGCCCGGGCGGCGTCCTCGACCTCACCGCACGCCTCGGCGGCCTTCACGACGTCACCCCCGTAGGCGTGCGCGATGGCGAACTTGACCCGGCACTCAAGCGCCGCGTCGAGACACTCCTGCACACGGAACTCGGCGCACGCCCGTGAGAACAGCCCGGCGGCGCCCGCGAAGTCCTCGCGCCAGACGGCGAGGATCCCGTGGTGATGCCACACCCACGCCGACTCCCGCCGATGACCGTCGAGCCGCGCCGCCTTCTCGCACGCGGCGAGCGCGCTTTGCACCTCGGTGTCCGGGGCGCCCTGCAGAATGCCCAGATACGTGTCGGTGACCAGCGCCCGGATCCGCACGTCCGTGTCCGGGCCGCCGTGCGCCCGGTCGGCGGCGAGCAGCAGCGACATCCAGCGGCGCCCCTCGGACAGCAGCCCCGCTGTGAGCCAGTAGTGCCGGGGCGACACGGCCAGCGCCAGACCGGCCCGCGCCTGCCCGGGCCGCTCCAGACAGAACTCCAGGGCCGCGCGCAGGTTCGGATGGTCCAGCCGCAGGCGCGTGAACCAGTCGACCTGCCGGGCCCCGAACCACTCCTGCCCGGCCCACGCGGTCAGCTCCGCGTAGTGGTCCCGGTGGCGGGCTCGGAGCGCGTCGAGCGAGCCCGACGCGACCAGCCGTTCGTGCCCGTACTCCCGTACTGTCTCCAGCATGTGATAGATCGAACGTCCGTTCTGCTGGCGACAGTTGATGATTGACCTGGCCACCAGGGCGTCGAGCGTGTCGAGTAGCGCGGCCGCCGGCAGCTCGGCGTCCGCGCAGACCCGCTCCAGCCCGTCGAGGTCGAAACCACCCCGGAACACGCAGGCCCGCGCCCACAGCAGCCGCTCGCGCTCCGTGCACAGCTCATGGCTCCAGTCGATCAGCGCGCGCAGGGTGCGCTGCCGGTCGGCGGCGACGCGGCTGCCCCCGGTCAGCAGCGCGAACCGGTCCGTGAGCCGCTCCAGGATCTCCCGCGGCGTCAGGCTCCGGACGCGCGCCGCGGCCAGCTCGATCGCGAAGGGCAGCCCGTCCAGACGGCGCACCAGCTCGGCGACGGCGGCGGCGTCGGACTCCTTCACCGTGAAACCGGGCAGCACGGCGGCGGCCCGCTCGGCGAACAGCGCGACCGCCGGATTGCCGCTCAGAGCACGCACCCGGCGCCCCGCGCCCGCGACGTCACCCGCCTCCGGCACGGGCAGCGGCTCCACCGGAAAGACCTGCTCGCCCGCGATCCCGAGCGGCTGCCGGCTCGTCGCCAGCACACGCAGCCCGGGGGCGGAACGCAGCAGCGTGTCGGCGAGCCGGGCGCAGGCGTCGACCAGATGCTCGCAGTTGTCCAGGACGAGCAGGACACGCCGCTCGCCCAGTCGGGCCACCAGCGCGGCCGTTGCATCTGCACCCGGGCGCCCCGGACGGGCCACGTCGAGGGCGCCCAGGACACTCGTCGCGAGCAACTCGGGATCCCGCAGATCGGCCAGCTCGGCAACGTGCACCCCGTCGGGGAACGATCCCGCCACGTCCGAGGCCACCCGCAGCGCCAGCCGCGTCTTGCCCACACCACCGACCCCGGTGAGCGTCACCAGACGGGCACCGGACAGCAGTCCCGCGATCCGTGCCGTCTCCGCCCGCCGCCCGATCAGCGACGTCAACGCGCCTGCCCCGGTCCCCATGGGCGGCCATCTTACGGACGTACGACGACCGGGACCGGTCGATCAGCGCGCACAATTGAGTAGTTCTCCCGTATCCCCGCACGCACACCGGTCCGACACTCGACGACGTGGAACCGGACGATCATGCGAGGTGTGCGTTGACGGCAGACGCGGCAACGGGGCGCGGCGAACAGCCCGGGCGGCTGGGGGAGCGCGTGTGGACCTACCAGGGAGCGATGCCCAGGCGGCCCCTGACTGTGTTCTTCCCGCTCGTCATCGTGTTCATCGTGATGTGCACTATCGCCGACGACCACTACGACGAGGGCTCCTTCCGCCTCGCTCTCTGGGCGATCCCCATGGTGGCCGCCGTGTGCGCCGCGCTCAGCGTCCGGCACACCCGGATCAGGCTCCACGAGCACGAGCACGGCTTCGAGTTCCGCCGCCCCGGACGCCGCACGCTACGCCGCACCTGGGACGAGATCGCCTCCGTCGAGAGACCTGGACTACATCAAGGTCCGCCAGGAATCCGGCTTCTGGCGCCTTGCCACCATGGCCCCTGTCGGCAACGCCCAGTCGTTCACCACGCACGCCTCCCGGGGCGTGGCCGAAGCCGTCGCGGCGCGGCACCTGGAAGAACTGGCCGCGGGCGGCGCACTCCGCTGGGGCGCGCTGACATTCACCTGCGAGGGCCTGACGCTCAAGCCCTTCCCCGGCCTGCTCGACTGGTCCCGCATCACCTACATATCCGGAAGCCCGGACAACGGCGTCCGCCTCGACGTACGCGGGCTGGCCGGACACGTCGGCAGCCCAGCCCTGAAGCCCCGCGCCACCAAGGCCGGCTACAGCACCGAAGGCGACCTCCTGGACGTCTTCATACCCGTCCGCCGCCCCGGATCGGACTACGCGGCACTGGGCATCGTCCTCGCCCACGGCGCCACCCTGACCGACCGACGGCACCAGAACCCCGACCGGTGACCAGCCAGCACCACCCGCGCCGGCCTGCCCATCAGAACGCACCATGTCGTGGCTGACCGGCTACCGCCGACTCAACCACCGCTACGAACGCCACCCCCGCAACTACCTCGCCTTCCTCGGCCTCGCCGCCGCACTCTGCTGCTACAAACGACTCCTCCCTTCGCAGGTAGCTGCGATTACGGCGGGAGCTGTATGCCTTGTCGCCGCTCACGTGGTCGGGCCGGGTCCGGGGCCGTCCACCCAGCGTTCGTGGAACCCGGATCCGGTTCAGGACCTCGATCATCTGCGGGGCGTCACCCCACTGGCCCGGCGTGATCAACAGGGCCAGGGGGCGACAGCCGCCCTCGCCGGCGAGGTGGATCTTGCACGTCAGGCCGCCCCGGGACCGCCCGAGACCCTCGTCGGTGCGGTGGTGCCGGGGCGTCGTTCTTTTTTCGGGATCCGCGGCCTGGATTTGCGGGCTCCGGCCGCGTGCTGGTGGGCACGGCAGGACGTCGAGTCGACACCGACCATGCCCCAGTCGATCCGGCCCGCCAGATCGGCGTCAGCCTGGACCGCCTGCAGTATCCGGTCCCACGTTCCGTCCGCCGACCAGCGGCGATGCCGTTCATAAACGGTCTTCCAGGAGCCGTAGCGTTCCGGCAGATCACGTCACGGGACCCCGGTCCGGACTGGGAACAGGATCCCGTTGATCACCTGCGGTGATCGCTCCACCGGCCGCCACGCTGCCCCGACGCCGGCAGGTGCGGCTCCAACCGGCCCCACTCGGCATTCGTCAGATCACCCCGCCCCATGCCGGGAACAACGAGACGATAATCCGACAGTCACATGATCCGCCGGACAGTGCCTAGTAGCGCGGCTCCGGACAGTGCCTAGTAGCGCGGCTTGGGGACGACTACTGGATCAGCGTCGTTGCCGAACAGGACCGCCGCCGCCGTGAGCAGCAGCGCGCGGCGCGCGTCGTGCCGCCGACCGTCCGCGAACTGGCCCTCGCCCGGCTGGAGCTGGAGGGCATTCCCACCCGGCCCGCGCCGTACAACCGCTGGAAGGAACCGATCACGCCCCAGCAGGCGGCGTCCAACCGGCACGTGCTGGAGCTGGTCGCCAGCGGCAAGGCCGCGTGATGTTCACCGACTGGACCGAAGCCCTGCCCCTGAGCCCGAACCCGCAGCAGCAGCTCGCCGCCGCGGCCCGGGTCACCGCCCGCAGCTCCCGCGACTAGGACGACATGGCGCTGCTCCTGGACGTCCCCGAACTGCCCACCGACACCGACACCCTCACCGCCCTGCTCCCCCTCCTCCCGGGAACCGGAGACGCACCCACCATGACGAACACTCCCGCCGCCCCGGCCCTGTCCGCGCACGAGGCCATGGCGGTCTTGATGCACAACAAACGGCGACAGCGAGCAGGCCATCCGCAGGGCCACCTGTCTCTTATACTGCGGATACGCGAGATGACGCTCGCCGACTGCGACCGCGTCGCGGAGATCCGCGTCGGCGGCTGGCGCAGCGCCTACCGGGGCC
>NZ_JBHVFF010000257.1:0-12882 GCF_042801895.1 Streptomyces sp. NPDC057543
CCGTTGAACCGGAGAACTATCCGCGGGCCGCGGCCACCCCGGCCCTGCGGCCGAAGAACGTGCCGTCACCCAGCGACGTACCGCTGATGTATCCCTCGCCATGGATGCCGGAGGCCGCCCGGCCTGCCGCGAACAGCCCGGGAACGGCGGTGCCGGAGACGTCCAGCACCGCGCCGTCGACGGTCGTGCGCAGCCCGCCGAGGGTGAATCCGGCGACGCCCGTCCCGGCGCCCGTGTTCCCGCGCGCCCCCGGGTTGAAGCCGAGGCGGGGGTCGATCGCCGCGAAGGGCGCCTTCAGTGGCCGCAGCCACCGGGCGTCCTTGTGAAAGTACGGGTCCTGGCCCTTCTCGGCGTACCTGTTGTACGTGCCCACCGTCGACTCCAGCGCGCCCGCCGGCATCCCGAGCTCCGCCTCCAGCTCGGCCAGGGTCTCGCCGACGAACTGCGGGAGCACGCCCCAGTGTTCCGCCTCGGGCACGGACTCGTAGCCCTCCTCGTCGACGATCACCCAGTACGGGCCCGGCTGGGTCAGCACCGCGGCCACGCTGTACAGACCCGGGTAGACGTCCTCGTTGATGAAGCGCTGCCCGTGGCCGTTGACCAGCATGCCGCGGGTGGCCATGGCTGGGAGGGCGGTGAGCGCGATCTCGGTCACCGACATCCGCCGGGTGGCCGCGCCGATCGCGGACGCCATCCGGATGCCGCTGCCGTCGTCCAGCCCGTCGCTGATCTTGCCCTGACCGACGAGGTGCGGCGCGTGGTCGGCCAGCATCTCCTCGTTGTCGACGAAGCCGCCGGTGGTGAGCACCACGCCCTTACGGGCGCGGTAGGCCCGCTCCTCGCCGTAACTCCGGGCGGTGACGCCGACGACCCGGCCGTCCTCGTCCACGATCAACGCCGTGGCCAGGGTGTCGGTGTGGGTGAGCGCCCCTGCGGCCCCGGCGGCCGCGACGAGCTTCTCCATGATCAGCCAGCCGCCGTAGGACTCGGTGGCGCAGCGGTGACCGCGCGGCGCGGGGCGGGCGACGGTGTTGTACGGCCAGGCGTTCTCGCCCAGCCACATGAGGCCGTCCTTCGACAGCGGCATCCAGGTGGGGGCGTCCCACAGACTCTTCTCGAAGGTGAGGCCGCGGTCGACGAACCACTGGAAGTGTCCGGCGCTCTCGTCGCAGTAGACCCGCAGCTTCTCCACGTCGGCGTGCGGGCCGAGCGCCGACTTCAGGTAGGCGAACATGTCGTCCGGAGTGTCCTGGAAGCCGCACGCGGCCTGTACCGGCGTGCCGCCGCCGAGGTAGAGCTCGCCGCCGGACAGGGCCGAGGATCCGCCCGGCCCGCCGGCCCGTTCCAGTACCAGGACCTCGGCGCCGGCCGAGGCCGCTTCGAAGGCCGCGGCCGCGCCCGCGCAGCCGAAGCCGACGACGAGCACGTCGGTCTCGGCGTCGTACCGGGAGACGGACGAGGCCGGGACCGGTGTCACCGGCCGGGAGGCGCTCACCGCAATGCCTCGGGCGGGGTGAAGGCCGCGAGCGGCTCCGAGCCGGACCAGTCGTGGCCCCAGTAACTGTCCTCGGTGATCTCCTCGGCGGTGTAGTACGTCTCGTCGACGAGCATGCCCTCGCAGCCGTACTCGATGTCCCAGCCGCCGGGCGCGCGCACGTAGAAGGAGACCATCTTGTCGTTGGTGTGCCGGCCCAGGGTGGAGGAGATCGAGAAGCCGAGCCGCCCCACGGTGTCGAGCGCGCGGCCCACCGCGTCCAGGCTGTCGACCTCGGCCATGAGGTGGACCAGGCCCGGGTCCTGCCCGTGCGGCGCGGGGCAGACGGCCAGACTGTGGTGCCGCTGGTTGACGCCCATGAAGCGCACGCGGCGCGGTGGAGTGTCAGGATCCGTGCCGGAGAGCCTGATCGCTCCGCGCGGCAGGAAGCCGAGGACCTCGGTGTAGAAGGAGACGGTCTCCTCCATGCAGGTGGTGGGCAGGACGACATGGCCCATGCCCTGGCCTCCGGTGACGAAGGTCTGGCCGAAGCCGTTGAGCACGGGGCTGTGGTCGAGGACCGGGGCGAAGAAGACTTCGACGGGGACGCCGGCGGGGTCGTCGAAGGTGATGCCCGCTTCCACCCCGCGTTCGTCGGCCTCCTTCTGCGTCAGCTCCGTGACCGCTCTGCCCGACGCCTCGACGGCACGCCCGACCGCCCCCAGGGCGAACTGGTCGCGCACCTCCCACCCGACGGCCAGCACCCGGTCGGTGTCACCGGGCAGGACGGCCAGTCGCGCCCGGCGCTCGTCCATCCGCAGGTAGAGACCGTCGGGATCCGGCCCGGACCCTTCGGCGAAACCGAGGCCGTCGACGGTGAGTTCGCGCCAGCGGTCGATGTCGCGCGTCTGGACCCTGAGATAACCCAGCCCTCGTATCTGCGTCATGTGTTCCTCCCTCATCTGTCGGTCTGCCGGTCCTTCGTCGGACGGGCGCTGGTGCCGTGACGGTCGTCAGATCATCGAGCGCATCGGTCCGTTCGGCGGCTCGATGTCGAGCTGCGTCAGTGCGGCGGCGTGGAAGACCGAGCCGGGCACGTGAATGGCGTGGGCGAGGCCGGTGTGGGCGTCGCGCCAGAAGCGCTGGATCGGGTTGTCCATCCGCATGGCGTTCCCGCCGGAGCGCGCGACGATCTCGTCGACCGCCCGCACCGCGCGCCACGCCGCCCGGGCCTGGGTACGCCGGCCCACGGCCCGCCGGTCGAAGGTGACCTCCTGGCCGGCCGCCACCATGTCGTGGAGCTGCGAGATGTTGTCCAGCAGCGCCGAGCGCGAGGCCGCGATCTCGGCCGCCGCCTCGCTGACGGCGTAGAGGACGTACGGGTCGTCCTTGACGGCCGTGCCGGTGATCTGGACACGGTGGCGCTGATAGGCCATGTGGTGGGCCAGCGCCCCCTCGCAGATGCCGATGACGGCCGCGGTGATGCCGAGGGGGAAGGCGGCGGAGAACGGCAGGCGGTACGTGGGGTTGGTCAGCCCGGCCTCCTTCGCCAGGGTGCCGTCGACCACCTTGGCGTACTCGATGACCCGGTACTCCGGGACGAACGCATCCCTGACGACGACGTCCTTGCTGCCGGTGCCGCGCAGACCGACCACGTCCCACGAGTCCTCGACGATCTCGTAGTCCGACCGCGGCAGGACGACGTGCACCGACTGCGGGGGGTTCAGCCTGTTGCCGTCCTCGTCGGCCAGGAACGCGCCGAGGAAGATCCAGTCGCAGTGGTCGGTGCCGGAGGAGAACTGCCAGTGGCCGTTGAAGACGTAGCCGCCGTCCACGGGGCGGAGCACCCCCATCGGCGCGTAGGGAGAGGCGATCCAGGTGTCGTTGTCCTCGCCCCACACCTCCTCCTGGACCCTGGGGTCGGCCATCGCCATTTCCCAGGGGTGGACACCGACGACCCCGGCGACCCAGCCGGTCGCTCCGTCGCAGGCGGCGATCCGCATGATGGTCTCGGCGAACTCGCGCGGGTGCAGTTCCAGGCCGCCGTACGTCTTCGGCTGGAGCATCCGGATCGCACCGGTCTCCCGCAGCACCTCGGCTGTCCGGTCGTCCAGTCGGCCGAGCGACTCGTTCGCCGGTCCCAGCGCACGGATCTCCTCCGCGCGCTCGGTGATCGCGTCAAGTACCGGATTGGGCATGGCTGTTCTCACTTCCGTGCGGAGGTGTTCTCGGCGAGGGCTACGGCGATCTCGATGAGCTGGTCCTCCTGGCCTCCGACGAGGTTGCGGCGGCCTGCCTCCAGGAGGATCTCGGCGCCGGACACGCCGTACTTCGCGGCCTGCCGGTCGGCGTGCTTGAGGAAGCTGGAGTAGACCCCGGCGTACCCCATGGTCAGCGACATCCGGTCGAGGAGGCACTCGCCGTCCATGACCGGCCGTACGACGTCCTCGGCGGCGTCGATGATCTTCCGGGTGTCGATTCCGGTACGGATGCCGAGCTTCTCCGCGACCGCGGCGAAGGCCTCGACCGGGGTGTTGCCCGCGCCCGCGCCGAACCGGCGGGTCGAGCCGTCGATCTGCTGGGCGCCGGCCCGCACGGCGAGCACGGAGTTGGCGACGCCGAGTCCCAGGTTCTCGTGGCCGTGGAAGCCGACCTGCGCGTCGTCGCCGAGTTCGGCGACGAGCGCCGCGATCCGGTCGCTGGTCTGCTCCATGACCAGCGCTCCGGCGGAGTCGACGACGTACACGCACTGGCAGCCGGCGTCGGCCATGATGCGGGCCTGCCGGGCGAGCACCTCCGGGGACTGGCTGTGCGCCATCATCAGGAAGCCGACGGTCTCCAGGCCCAGATCGCGGGCCAGCCCGAAGTGCTGGACCGCGATGTCGGCCTCGGTGCAGTGGGTGGCGATCCGGCAGACGGCGGCACCGTTGTCGGCCGCCTCACGGATGTCGTCCTGGACGCCGAGGCCGGGCAGCATCAGGAAGGCGATCCTCGCCCGGCGCGCGGTCTGCACGGCCGCCTTGATCAGCTCCTGCTCCGGCGTGTGGCTGAAGCCGTAGTTGAACGACGAGCCGCCGAGGCCGTCGCCGTGGGTCACCTCGATGACCGGGACCCCGGCCTCGTCGAGTGCCCCGACGATCGACCGGACGTGCTCGATGGTGAACTGATGCTGCTTGGCGTGCGATCCGTCTCTCAGGGACGAGTCGGTGACGCGGATGTCGAGGTCGGCGCTGTAGGGCATGGCTGGTGAACTCCTTGGGTGCTCAGGATCCGGCGCGCTGGGAGACGATCCGCCGCGCGAAGCCCTCACCGACCTCGGTGGCCGCGGCGGTCATGATGTCGAGGTTCCCGGAGTAGGGCGGCAGGAAGTCCCCCGCGCCCTCCACTTCGAGGAACACCGCGACGCGGGCGAGGCCGCCACTCACCTCGGTCGGCTCGTCGAACTGCGGCTCGGCGCGCAGCCGGTAGCCGGGTACGTACGACGCGACCTGGGCGACGATCTCGTGGATCGACGCGGTGATCGCGGCGCGGTCGGCGTCGGCCGGGATGGAACAGAAGACCGTGTCCCGCATCAGCATGGGCGGTTCGGCCGGGTTGAGGATGATGACGGCCTTGCCCTCGGCCGCGCCGCCGATGGTCTCGATGCCCCGGCTGGTGGTGATCGTGAACTCGTCGATGTTGGCCCGGGTCCCGGGGCCGGCGGACGGCGAGGCGACGCTGGCCACGATCTCCGCGTAGGCCACCTCGGTGACCCGGGAGACAGCGTGGACCACCGGAATGGTGGCCTGTCCCCCGCAGGTGATCAGGCTGACGTTGGGCGCGTCCAGATGCTCGCCCAGGTTGACGGCCGGGACGACGGCGGGGCCCAGCGCGGCGGGCGTCAGATCAACGGCCTGGATGTCGAGTTCGGCGTATTTGGGGGCGTTCGCCTTGTGCACGTACGCCGAGGTGGCCTCGAAGACCAGGTCCGGGCGCTCGTCCTGGGCGAGCAGCCGGTCCACGCCCTCGGCACTGGCGAGCAGGCCCTCCTCGGCCGCCCGCTTGAGGCCGGGGCTCTGCGGGTCGATCCCGATCATCCACCGTGGCTCTATCACTTCGGACCGGAGCAGCTTGTACATCAGGTCGGTTCCGATGTTTCCGGAGCCGACGATCGCGGCGGTCGCCTTGGTCACTGTTCGAACCTCATCCGAATCGAGGGGGTTGGGGGGCGATCACCCGTCGTAGGTGACGTTGATCCGTTCGCTGACCGGGAGCGCCTGGCAGGAGAGGATGAGTCCGTCGGCGAGGTCCTGCTCGTCGAGGACCTCGTTGCGCTCCATGGCCACCTCGCCCTCGGTCAGCACACAGGCGCATGCGCTGCAGCTGCCCTCCCGGCAGGAGAACGGCGCGTCCAGGCCTGCTGCGAGGAGCACGTCGAGCAGCTTGCTGCCCCGGGGCCAGGGCACGGTCGTGGTCCGCGCGTCGAGCTCGACCTCGACCGTCCCGGACGGCCCCGTGGGGTCGGTGACGGTCTGCGGGGCGGCGAACGGGTCGTTCGTCAGGGAGACGAACCGTTCGATGTGCACGCGCCCCGGCTGTACACCGAGGTCGGTGAGCGTCGTGGCGGCGAGGTCCATGAACGGACCGGGGCCGCAGATGAACGCCTGGCGTCCGGTGTACGGCCCGGCCAGCGCCCGCAGACCGGGACCCGCCGGCAGGCCCTGTACGGACTCCAGCCAGTGGATGACCGTCAGCCGGTCGCCGTACTCCCGGGCCAGGGTGGCGAGTTCGTCACGGAAGATGACGGAGTTCTCGTCCCGGTTGGCGTAGATCAGGGTGATGGATCCGCTCCCGCCGTGCAGGCAGGAAGTGAGGATCGACATCACCGGCGTGATCCCACTGCCCGCGGCGAGGAGCAGGAAGTCCTCGTCCAGCGAGTCCGGGGTGAAGGTGCCCGCGGGGCGCAGCACTTCCAAGGTGTCGCCTTCGACGACGTTGTCGCAGATCCAGTTCGAGCCGTATCCGTTCGCCGTGCGTTTGACGGTGACCTTCAGCTTCTCGTCGCGCAGCGGGGAACTGCACAGCGAATAGCAGCGGGCGGCCCCGCCCTCGCGGTCGGAGGGCACCTTGACGGTGAGGAACTGGCCCGGCTTGTAGCGGAACTTGTCGTGCGTCCCGTCGGCGGGTTCCAGGACGAGCGAGTGGGCGTCGGACGTCTCACGGATGACTTCGACGACGCGGACGGTGAGCGGGCCGGGCGGTGTCACGATGCTTCCCCGGTCGTCTCGCCGGCGGCGTGCCGGGCGGCGACGTAGCCGAAGACTATGGACGGGCCGATGGTGGCGCCCGGTCCCGCGTACTCGCCTCCCATCACCGGCGCGGCGGTGTTGCCGGTCGCGTAGAGGCCGCCGATGAGCGAACCGTCCTCTCTCAGGACCCTGCCGTGCTCGTCGCAGACCAGCCCACCCTTCGTCCCGAGGTCACCGACCTCGATGCGTACGGCGTAGAAGGGCGCCTTGACGATCTCGTCCAGGTTGGGGTTCTTCAGGGTCGGGTCGCCGTAGTAGCGGTCGTAGGCGCTGTCGCCCCGGCCGAACTCGGTGTCCTTGCCGGTGCGCGCGAAGCCGTTGAACCGCTCTACGGTCGCGGTCAGTTCCTCGGGGGGAACGCCGATGGCGACGGCGAGTTCGGCGATGCTGTCCGCCCGGTGTGCCAGGCCGCTCGCGTAGAAGTCCTTGGGGAACGGCATTCCGGGCAGGATCTGCGCGAACGGGTAGCGGGCGCGGGCCTTGGCGTCCATCACGAACCAGGCCGGAACGTGGCTGCCCGCCAACTGGTCGTGGACGAAGTTCACGTACGGGGAGGACTCGTTGGTGAAGCGGCCGCCGCGGGAGTCGACGATCACCGACGGCGGGATGCACCGCTCGGACACCAGGGGGATTGTGGCGCCGGACGGGTGGCGCACCGAAGGCATCCACCACGCGTCGTCCATGAAGTCCAGTGCGGCTCCGAGCTCCAGCCCGGCGACGATTCCGTCGCCGACGTTCTCCCGCGCTCCGGCGCTGTGGTTCTCCCGGCCGCCGTCGGGCAGGTACTTCTCGCGCATCTCCTGGTTGTGGTCGAAGCCACCGGTCGCGAGCAGCACACCGCGCCGCGCCCCGATGCGCACCTGCTTGCCGTCGCGCTGCGCGACGATGCCGGCCACTGTGCCGTCGTCGCCGACGACCAGGCCGGTCATCGGGGTCCGCAGCCACACGGGGACTCCGGCGTCCTTCAGAGCCATCCTGAGCCGTGCCACCAGCGCGCGACCGCCGGTCGCCATGTGCCGGCGGCGGACCACGTTGGACGAGACCCGCCAGGCGGCGACGACGGACGCCCGGCGTCCGCGCCAGGTGCGCTTGACCATCGCGAGGTCGCGGTAGTCCTTGGCGGTGATCCACAGGCCGAGCGGGCCCTTCATGTTGTTGGGCCGCTGGTGCCGCTCGTCCTCGCCGAGCTTGCGGGTGTCGAAGGGGAGCGCCTCGACGGAGCGGCCCATCGGACGGCCGCCGTCGTACTCGGGGTGGTAGTCGGCGTATCCCTTGACCCAGAAGAACCGCATCCACCGGCTCCTGCCGAGCAGTTCCATGGCGGCCGGGCCCTGGTCGACGTAGGTGTCGAGGCGGGCGGCCGGGACGCGGCCCCCGGTGAGGCGGTCCAGGTACTGCCGGATCGACGCACGGCTGTCGTCGTGGCCCTTGGCGCGCAGCGTGGGGTTGTTGGGGATCCAGATGCCGCCGCCGGAGATGCCGGTCGAACCGCCGTACATCTTCCCCTTCTCGATCACGACGGTGGACAGGCCGCTGTCCACGGCGGTCAGCGCGGCCGCCATGCCGCCACCGCCGCTGCCGACGACGACGAAGTCGAACTCGTGGTCCCAGGACGTGTTCGCGCCCGCGTCCGCGCCGGCGCTCATGCCGCGTCCTTACGGGTCAGGAAGGCGAGCACGGCACTCTCCCAGGCCGCCTTCTGTTCGATCATCACCCAGTGACCGCAGTTGGGGAACACGTGCAGTTCGACGTCGGGAATGGTCCGCATCGGCACGATGGACATGTCGACCGGGCTGACCCGGTCGTCCCGGCCCCAGGTGATCAGGGTCTTGGCCCGCAGTCCGTGGAGCATCGCCCAGAGCGGCGCCTCCTCGGACCTCGCCGCGGCGGCGGCACCGGCGGCGAACGCGGCCTTCCCGTACATCCTGCGCGCGGCGGCGAGCGTGTCCGGCTCGGTGGCCTGGGCCCACCGCTCCTCGATCAGTTCCTCGGTGACCAGGGCCGGGTCGTACACCATGGAGTACAGCCACTGGACGAGACGTTCACGTGTCGGGTTCTCGGTGAACTCCATCAGCAGGTTGATGCCCTCGCCGGGGCCGGGGCTGAAGAGGTTCCGGCCCATGCCACCGATCGTCACCAGGCGACGTACGCGGTCGGGGTTGTCCAACGCGAACCGGGTGGCGACGAAGCCGCCCATGGAGTTGCCGACCACGTCGACCCGGTGCAGCCCGAGTCCGTCGAGGAACCGGCCGACGGCATCGGTCGCGGTGGCCATGGGGTGTCCGTCGGCCGGGTCGCTGACCCCGAACCCGGGGAACTCCAGGACCAGGCAGCGGAAGTGCTCGGAGAACCGGCCCAGATTGCCGCGGAAGTTGCGCCAGCCCGTGACGCCGGGGCCCGAACCGTGCAGCATCAGCAGAGGTGGACCGTCCCCGGCCTCGTGATAGCGCAGAACCCCCTGATCAGTCGTGAGTTCACGCAATGTGGAGTCGTGGCTCAGCTCCATCATCATCCCTGCCTTCGACGTCCCTGTGGTCAACGGTTCCTGGAACGTAGCCAGGGCCCCCACAGGGGCGCCGCACTCATCCCGATCAGCGGGACGCGGGTGCTCCGGGCAGCCGGAGCGGTCCGGGCCGGCCCTGCGGCCTGCCGTGTTCCATTCATCGGGAGCACGCCGTCCGGTACCGCACGCGACGGTCCTACCGTCAGGACGTGCCCTGCCAGGAGCACGTCACAGTGCCGGACCCGTCGAGGTGAATCCGATGTCAGCAGAGTCCTTGACCGCACCCCCGACAGGTGAGGTCGCGGCGCCCACTCCTCAGGAGATGCGGCGCGCCATGGGAGCGTTCGCGACGGGTGTCACCGTCGTCACCGGGATGGACCGGTCGGATCCGGTCGGGTTCGCGTGCCAGTCCTTCGCGTCCGTTTCGCTGGAGCCGCCCCTCGTCCTGTTCTGCGCCGACCACAAGGGGCGCGCCTGGCCGAGGATCAGGGAATCGGGCCGGTTCTGCGTCAACGTGCTCGCCGAGGACCAGACCGATGTCTGCGGCCGCTTCGGCTCCAGCAGGGGAAGCAAGTACGACGGGCTGGACTGGGACGTCTCGCGCTGGGGCACCCCGTCCTTGCGCGGCGTGCTCACCAGGGTCCATGCCGAGGTGTACGACGTGCACGTCGCCGGTGACCACGATGTGGTGATCGGGCGGGTCCTGGAACTGGAGACGGTGACCGAGCGGCGGCCGATGCTCTTCTTCCGTGGGCGGTTCGGCGTCGAGGAGCAGCCGGCCGCCATGCCCGATCCCTGGGGCTGGGGCGACCACTGGGGCTGAGGTCCGGTCGCCGGACTGCCGGGCCTCGCACGGCGGACCGCGGTCCGGCGACAGGCCCTGGGCTCCAGGGCCTGTCCGGCTGCGCTCCCCCGGACTCGCTCTACACCGGACACGCTCTACAGCCAGTCACCGTTCTGGCCTGCGCCGAGCAGCCGGTCCATGGTCTGCGGAGACCACGTCCGCTCCGGGAAGGCGGGCGTGCGGTGCCCCCGGCCAGGAGTCTCCGGGCCGGGGAACAGTTCCAGCGAGACCTGTCGTGCGGCGTCGACCACCAGCGGGGCCACCTTCTCCAGTGGGGTCTGCGCGTCGCCGATCAGCGAAATGGCGGCCACCGGCCCCTCGGGGCCACGGATCGCCGCCGCGGCGCAGGCGATGCCGGGGAAGCACTCGCCCCGCTCGAACGCAAGGCCGCGACGCTGCCGGATCCGGTTGAGTTCCTGGTGCAGGGTGTCCAGGTCGGCGATCGTGCGGTGGGTGAGCCGGGTGATGGCGCCGCCCACCCGGGCCTCGACCTCCTCCGGTTCGAGCCAGGCCAGCATCGCCTTGCCCAGTGCCGTCGAGTGGGCCGGCGCGCGCCCGCCGACCCGCGAGGGGACCGACGCGGCGAACCGGCCGCCGGCCTTGTCGAGGTAGTGGACGTCGGCGCCGTCGAGCACGGCGAGGTGGACGACCAGCCCGGTCCGGATCTGCACGCTGTGCAGTCTGGGCGCAGCGGCTTCCCGGATCTCGCTGTTCGTGCCGTCGCCACCGCCGAGCCCGAGTGCCCGCCGCCCGAGGCCGTAGCCGAACCCGGTGTGCTCGAGCCACTGGAGCCGTACGAGCTGGTCGAGGATCCGATGGGCCGTGGAGCGCGGGAGGTGCGTGCTGCGGGCCACCTCCTCCAGGGACAGCCGAGTGGTACGGCATTCGAACGCGTCCATGATCAACGTCATGCGTTCGACCATCGACGGCGGGAGCTCCCGGCGAGCGGGCATGTCCACGGCAGCGGCGACATCGACAACCGTCATGGATCCTCCAGGTAAACTGAAATGAATTCTTGTTTTCCGGAATGTAACAGCGGTCCGAGGCATGGGGAACCCTCGTACACCGGGAGATCTGCGGCTCCGTGATCCGCGCCGCCCGCACAGAGCGCCCCGGACGACGGAGCGCGACCAGGAGACACCACCGGGACCTGCCGGGACCGGGCAAGGAGCGGGCGCGCGACGGCCGGCGCGCGAACAGCCCTTACCGGGCGGGGTCGCGGTGGGCGGCGCCCCCCTGCGCGCCACCACGCGGCCGCGAAGCAGACCTCCGTCTTCGGGAGTTCAGGAACCTCGGCCGTTCCGACCGTCGCGGCGCCACGACCAAGCTCCAGAAATGATCAAGGGGACGTTTCAGATTGCCCTGAAACGTCCCCTGACCTGCGATTCCTAAAAGTCGGGACGACAGGATTTGAACCTGCGACCCCTTGACCCCCAGGAGTGGGGGTGGCCGGGCCAAACTGCCACAGGATCAAAGTAGTTGGCGAAGCAAGGGCTCGGAACCGTGGCTTGGATCGGCTGACCGTTCAGCCGGCACATGTGGAAGGTGTCGCTCTCGGTGCCGAGTGGACAGCACACTCCGCCGCCGGCGGCGGTGAGGCCGGTGAACACGGCTCTGATGCAGTCCCCCAGCAGATCTGCCCAGGAGCCGGCTGATTCGCGGTAGCCGTCGCTCATGGCGATCGGCTCTTCGGTGCCGTCCGCGCGCACGCCCATCAGGCGTTGAACGTGACCTGCGCGGCGCCGAAGCCCTCGATCCGGCAGCCGATGTTGCGGCCGCGATCGGTTCGATCACGCCAAGGTTCAGCAACGGAGTCATCTGATAGCTTGAGCCAAAATCGCAGGCCCGAACGGAGGTACGAGGGGCAGGTCCAGTACGAGGGGCAGGTCCAACCCTGACCCGGTCAAGGGCACCCCTCAGATCACGATGCTGCAACTGCACAAGCTGGAGCGCTACAAAGACGATCAGGGAAACGAGATCGTCTACGACGGCGAGATCCATGAGACCAAGATCGATATCCGGTTCAAGGGCTCGAACAACAAACTCGTCATCAGCCCCAAGGCAGACATCAAGGACCTGCTCGTCACCTTCTCGGGAGACAACGGTCGGATCGAGATCGAGCAGACCACGAAGAAGCGCGCAGGTCTCCGCTTCGAACTGCGCTGCGGGCACGAGTCCCGGATCAAGATCGGCGAGAACGTGGGCTGCGCCGGCCGCGCCTTCATCTCCGCCGTCGAAGGCGTGTCGGTGACGATCGGTGCCGACGTGATGTTCGCCAAGAACATCGAGGTGCGCGGCGACGACACCCACCCGATCTTCGACGTGCACACCGAGAAGCGCGTGAACCCGTCGCAGTCGATCGTCGTGGGCGAGCACGTCTGGATCGCGAAGCACGCGGTCGTGATGGGCGGCGTCACCATCGGCAACGGCTCGGTGATCGGCTTCCGCAGCATCGTCACGTCGAACATTCCCAACAACTGCATCGCGGTGGGAGCACCGGCGCGGGTGGTGCGGCGGGACATCGCCTGGGAGCGTCCCGAGGTCGTTCCTCGCCGCCCGAATGAGCTGTATCCGCGCAAGGGCGAGAAATCCCCGCAGTACTGGAATCCCACCGATGACGACGCGGTGTCGGAGAAACCGGTGGTGCGGCCGCAGCCCAAGGCGCAGCGGCGGCTGGTCCGGTACCTTCCGACCTCGGTGCGACGGCTGGCCAGGAAACTCCGATCCTCCTGAAGTGCTCACGTCCGGCGACTCAGTGACATTACGTCAAATT
>NZ_JBHVFF010000258.1:0-12804 GCF_042801895.1 Streptomyces sp. NPDC057543
AAAACCCAACACCGTTCACCTGGACCAAGACGGCCGAGGAGATCCTCGACTCCCTCGCGCGTTTCTGCCAACGGATCTCCGGCGCAGGACACTAGTGGGGGGGTGTCCCAGATACGGCAGAAACGGGCCATGGGATGATCTTGGTCTAGTTCGGGCTGTTCGCGGATGCCCCGCTCAAGGTGGTGACCGCATCTGGATCGGTGGAACGTTGCGGCGCCGCGGAACCTTCCGCGGGCTTGGACCTCGCCAGCCACAGGCCGGTGAACATGGCGGTGGCCAAAGTGACGGCGCCGGCAGCGAGGAAGGCGCTGTTGAGGCCGGTCTCGAAGGAGGCGCCGCCGGATTGCCGGGTGCGGACGATGGCTCCGAGTACCGCCACGCCGAGCACCGCGCCGATCTGCCGGGTGGTGCTGCTGATGCCTGACGCGAGGCCGCCTTCCTGCGGGCTGACTGCTTGGATGGCGGCTCCCGTCAGTGGGGACATCGTCAGGGCGAAGCCGATGCCGACGACTCCCAGCCGCCACCACACGTTCCCGTAACCGGTGTCGGCGTGCACCATACCGAGCGCCAGCAGTCCCAGGCCGGCCAGGGCCAGGCCGATAGTAACCACGATTCGGAAGCCGCACCGGGCGGCGAGTCGGCCCGCGTACGGGCTGACGATCACCATGCCGAGGGACACCGGCAGGGTCTGCAGGCCGGCGCGCAGGATCGAGCTGCCCTGGACGTACACGAAGAACTGGGAGAAGAAGAACGACGAGCCCATGAGCGCGAACCCCACCACGATCATGGCGGTGTTGGACACGGTGAACAGACGCTGCCGGAACAGCCGCAGCGGCAGCATCGGTGCGGAGCGACGCGCTTCGACGGCGACGAAGGCGGCGAGGAGGATCGCCGCGGCGGCGAAGCTTCCCAGGATCACCGGCGACGTCCAGCCGCGGGCACCACCCTCGATCAGCCCGTAGGTCAGCGCCCCCACCCCCAGAACGGACAGCACCGTCCCCGGGATGTCGATTGCGGGGGCGCTCGGCTTGCGGGCCTCTTCAAGGCTGCGCAGACCGACCAGCAGAAGGGCCACGCCGATGGGCAGATTGACCAGGAAGATGGCGGGCCAGCCGAAGGCATCTGTCAGCACGCCGCCGGCCACGGGGCCTGCGGCCAGACCGATTCCGCTGAATCCGGCCCACAGCCCGATCGCCTTGATTCGTTCTTGCGGCACGGGGTAGGCGGCGGCGAGCAGGGCGAGCGAGGCAGGGCTCAGCGCTGCGGCCCCGATGCCCTGCAGCACCCGGCCGGCGACCAGCCAGCCGAGCGAGGGCGCGAGGCTGCACAGCACCGACGCGGCGGTGAACACCGCCACGCCGGTCAGGTACACCCGCTTGCGGCCGAACCGGTCGGCGAAGACACCGCCGGAGAGCAGCAGCATGGCGACCAGCAGTACGTACGCGTCGACGATCCATTGCAGACCGGTCAGCTGAGTGTGCAGCCGGTGCTGCATATCGGGCAGCGCCGCTCCAACAATCGTGTTGTCGAGCAGGACCATGAATTGGCCTAGGCAGGTCACCGTGAGCAGCACGGCCCGGTTTGGTCGACTGCCTACGGCCGCCGCATGCGATGCAGCCATGGGGATTCCTCTCAATCGTTAGTTGCGCCCGGCCATGATCGACGCGGGTGGCGATACACATGAGCGCTCTAAAGCAGTCGGCGACTGCGTTAGGTGACTGTAAGGGGGGTGCCTCACAAACGCAAGCCATGACTGCGTTAAGCTGGAGGCATGAATGAGCGACAGCGAGCCCGGCGGCCCGGCGGGCGCAGCGCCCGCGTGGGCGCGGAGGTGCACCAGGCCGTCACCGACCTGATCAGTGAGCGCGGCTACGGCAACTTCACCGTCGGCGAGGTCGCAGCCCGCGCGGGCGTAGCCGACAGCAGCATCTACCGCCGGTGGGGCAGCCTGGAAACCCTGCTCACCGACGTGGCGCTCACCCGCCTCAATACGCAGTCGCCGATGCCCGACACCGGGAGCCTGGCCGGCGACCTGCGCACTTACGCGGCCAACGTGGCCCGCGAGATCACCGGACCCGACGGTGTGGCGGTGGTGCGCCTGGCCGTCGCCCTGTCGAGCAACGGTCAGCAGGGCCTGCAGGCTGGTGACGACCTCCGCGCCGAACGCATGCGGCAGCTGCAGTCCATGCTCGATCGCGCCCGCGAACGTGGCGAGCACGCACCCGACGCGTTCGGCGTGCTGGACCACATCCTGGCCCCGATGTATATCCGCGTCTTGTTCGGCATGGAGCTCACCCCGGACTACGTCGACGGGCTGGTCGACCGAATGCTGTGACCTCACCCCGGTCCCCGGGATCAGCCCTCGGACGCGGTGCCAAGGCTCCGTGCTCGCCGACACCCGCCCGGCCGGCTCAGGCATCCGGCCCTTGGCTGGCTCACGCGGCCTGGCTGAATCCGTCGACTGGCGGGCCGTCGCCGCGGATCGGGGTGAAGTCGACGTCCAGGTGCGGGTCGTAGGCGTCGGGTTCGTCGGCGAGCTCGTGGGTGGAGTATTCGCCGAAGCGGCGGATGTGCTCGGTCAGGTACGGCGAGACCTGCGCCCGCGGAGATGGTCCCTACCGGCTCGGCCCGCTCGCCCTGGTGGACCGCTGCTCCCCGCACCCGCGGGAATGGTCCCAAGCTGTGGGGGCGCAGTTTTACGGCGTAATACTCGACGGCGTGCCAGCGGCAACGTCGGCTGTGCCCGCAGTACGTCGGCCGCATCGAGAGTCTCTCCAGCTCCGGCGGAGCGTCCCGGCGCAGGCTGCGCAGCGGGGTCGGCTGTTCGTTGAGGTGCTGGTTGACCAGGTGCCACGAGGTACCGGCGAAGGGCCACACCTTCTAGACCCTCACCGCTGAGGACAACCGCGCCACCCGCCACGAAACCCAGCACCGCACCACAGGCTGAGCAAGTGCATGACACCCCTATGTCTCCATGTGACACGTCACGAGCGCCGCTCGTACACCGTCGCCCGCCGTCCAAGGATCTGACGATCCGCCACCGCAGTGAAGTACGCCCGCAGCACTGACATCTTCGCCTCGTCCCGCGCCGCCGACACTGGCCTGGCCACGTTGGGCGCATCCGTGACCAGCAATACCCGCTGCTGTGACAATAGATCGGTCCTTATCTGGTCAGGGCTGGCCTCCAGGCCCTTCAACGTTCCCGATGCCGCAGCGCTTTCGACCAGAGCGATATCCCGCAGGCCAGCGAAGTCGTCGGGTGACACCAGCGCCGTATCACGTCGTGCCGCCGGTATGAAGACCACCGCGTCTCCGGCCTTCTTCAAGTGCCTCACGTCCGCCGCTACCGCCAGGACATCATCAACTCGACTCGCCGGAGAGCGCTTGGCCAGCAACTGTGGCAAGAGTGCTAACACTGCCACCACGACCGCCACAGGGAGGAGCCATGCCGACGTCCACCGGAACCTCTTGCCGAGGGCGGCTACTGCCGCACCCAGCGCTGCACCGATCAGTAGAGCCAGACCCAGCATGCTGAACAAGACGTAGCGGTCCAAGAACAGTGGTTGGACCAGCGAAAGGCCGATCAAACCGATCTGCGGCACCGCCAGCAGCGGCAAGCCGACAGCCGCAACCGACAGCCGACCCGACCGCGGCCGGTCTGCGAGGGCCCCGATTCCGCCGATCAGCAGCAGGACAACTGGACCGATCAACATGTGCCACGACAAGGGCGGAATCCAGGAAACCTGCTCCGACTGGCTCCGGCTGAAGAGAATCAACGGCAACGCGGCGGCCACCGCGGCTGCCGAGGCGCCGACCCATCGTCCCCATATCCCTCGTTCAGCCTTCACCCAGACAAGAGTTGCCAAGTGCGCGGGAAGAATCAGCAGGGACAGCCAGTTCAGCAGCGCGCACACCAGCACAGTGCCTCCATACGCTGTCCATCGACATCGTCGGCGACAGCCTTCGAGCATGGTCACCAGCAGGAGGGTCGAGATTCCAGCACCCATCGCGATCAGTGCGTACGAACGGCCTTCCTGGAGATAGAACTGCACAGCCGGAAGCAGCCCGAACGCCAGCCCTGCCGTCAGGCCCACTAACTGGCCGGCCAACCGACGGGCAATAGCCGCCACACATGCCGCCGCCAATGACATGGCCAGCACCGATGGCAGACGCAGGGTAGTGGTACTGGACCCAAAGCATTCGAAGAGCCCGTGCATCAGCAGGTAGTAGAGCCCGTGCACAGCATCGACCTGCCCCAGCATGTGCCAGATGTCGGCAACGGATCGCCGAGCTACCTGCCAGGTGGCGGCTTCGTCCCGCCACAGGGTGTGCTGCCTCGACAGCCCCCACAGGCCGAGAGCGAAGGTCCACAGCAGCGGAAGTGCCCAGACGGAGGAACGGCGCCATGGCGCGGCTATGTGGCAAGTCATGAACTCTCGAACCCATCAAGGTCGCAGTGAAGCCCCCGAGGGCAGCCTCGACCTCACATCGCAAGCACCCATTCGATGGACAGTTGTGCGTGAGGAAAATATCCCGGGCTGCACCGCACCCGCCATCGCCGGAGCTCGCCTCCGCCTCCTTGGCTGGAACCCCGCTCAGCTGCGCAGGCACCACCTGCGCAGCGAACGCGACAGCCGCGTACAGAATGTCCACCTTGGTCCCAAGCCTCGCTACGCGGACCCTTCGCACCCCAGAGATGGCTGGCACGCCAGAACTACCAACGCTCCAGAAATCTCAAGTTCACTGCGGAATCCGACAGATCACCCAACCTGGACAACACTCCGAAGCCCCAGGTCATGCGGACACCAGACGACAACTGAAATGGGCGACACGTCCACACCGGCAGGCAAACGCCGCTTGAAGCCTACGAAGCCCGGCCGTCCTTCGCGGCGCTGTGGGAATCTCCGAGGGAAGCCCCGGCCCGCGCGTCGTCCACGTAGCCCCCAGCGATGACCGCCGGTCAGTGATCGCCGGGCCCGTACGAATACGCGTACGGGCCCAGTCGCGTTCTGTCGAAAATGGCGGCCGCGTCGGGGCGTGTACGGAGCGTTCAGCCCTTCCGCGGGTACGGTGCGAGTGCTGTCATCCACGACGCGCATACGGCGTTCCACTCCTTGGCGCACCCCTTCGCCCGCTCGGGAGGCAGGGCATCCGGGCCCACCAATCCCCGGTGGCGGCCGGAAGCGGCGCCGTAGACGTAGCAGGTGCGTTGCCTACGGCCCTACTTTCCGGCCCACTTCCCGCTCGTGGCGATCGACTTCAGCTGCTGCATGGTCAGCGCGGGTGTCTGCCGTGTGGCCTTCGCGTTCTGAGACCCGGAGTTGAACGCAGACACCACGACCCGGAGGCCGTCCGTACGGATGGTGTCGGCGGTCCACATCACCACGCCCGCGCCGCCCTTCTCGCCCCGGCCCTGACTCGTGACGACCTTCGTCCCGTCCGGCAGCACCTCCGCCCCGGCCCCGAACAGCTCCCCCTCCACGTCCGACATGTTCGGCTGCACGTTGATCTGCACCAGGCTCGCGCCCTTGCCGTCATTCACGACGACGTACGCGTATCCGTCGTCACCGCGCTCGGAGGCCACCTTCGCGGACATGGGCAGCAGCGACTTGAGCTTTCTCAGGATCGCCTGGCCGTCCTGCCCCTGCGCCGACGGCTGCCGTACCGGCTCCGGAGCCGCCTTTCCCAGAGCGTTCATCACGGGCCGCCACTCATCGGAGGTGACGAGTCCCTTCAACTGCCCAACAGTGAGCGGAGGCTCGGCCCGTGAAACGGCGGCGTCCTTCTCTGCGGGCGCGTTCCACTCGCTGGCATCGACCGTGTATCCGTCGGGGGTCACGAGATAGGCGTGCCACCACTTGGTGTCCACGCGCTTGTCAGGGTATTCGTACCCGCGCAACACCATCAGGCGCGAACCGTCGGCAAGCGTCTCATTCCGGCAGGAGTCGTACGGCACGAAGGTCTTGTCGGGGCATTCGAGCTGCTGCTCCGCCTCCGTGCCGTCCGGGTCGATGGCTCCGACACTCACGCCGATCGCAGCTTTGCCCTCGCCATCGTCGAAGACGAGCTGCGCCGATGGCCCGCCCCGGTCGGCCGTACCGCGCCCTGCCCGCCCGCTGACCTTTCCCTCCGGCAGCAGCCCCTCCAACCTCTCGATCACCTGCTGCGCCGAGAACTGCGGCCCCTTGCCGGGCGACGACTTCGTCGAAGGGCCGGTCTCCTGCACCTTCGGCTGCGCGGCCACGCCCGCCCCGCCGTGCCCCGAGCCGCCGCCGAACGCCCCTGTGGTGTACGACGCCCCGAACCCCACGACGGCGAGCGCCGCGACGCTGCCGGTCACAGCCGCGACCCGCCTGCGCCGCAACCCCCGCCGGCCACGCACGACGCCGCCGTCCACCAGCGGGCGCCCCTCCACGGAGAAGACCTCCCCGGTGCGGCGTAGCGCGTCACCGAGCCCGCCTTCGAACGCGTCCAGGTCCTCCTGCGTTCCAGACATGCCAAACCACCACCATTTCTCGTAATAGTCAGTCGGGCTGATCAGTGCGCGGCGAACTCTCCGATGTTGCCGCCCAGTTGCACCCTCAGCCGGGCGAGTGCACGGGTGCTGCGGGTGCGTACGGCTGCGGAGCTGACGTTGAGGACGTCCGCAGTCTCCGTGACGGACCGGTCCTCCCAGTACCGCAGCACGACCACCGCCCGGTCCTTCGCCGGCAGCTGCCGCAGCGCGTCCAGGAGCATGAGCCGCAGCGAGGCGTCACCCTGCGCAGCCGTCTCCGAGACCTCGGGAATCTCGTCGCTCGGCCGCTCTCCCGCCGAACGCCGCCGCTGGTGCGCCAGAAAGACACGCACAAGAACGGTCTGCGCGTACGCCGCCGGATTGCCGAGCTTCGACCTACCCCACACCACATACATCCGCCCCAGCGTCTCCTGCACCAGATCCTCGGCGAGATAGGTGTCGCCGCTGGTCAACAGGCACGCCGAACGGAAGAGATGCCCCATGCGGGCCGCCGCGAACTCCCGGAAGGCGCTCTCCTGGGACCGTCTCATCCGCCGCCCTCCCCCCTTGCCTCGTCGCCTACACCATTTAGATGCGGTGGGGGCGGCGGGATGTTTCACCCGAGTTGCTTCCTCTCTCCGCGAGCTCATCGGCGAGTGGTTCCCGCAGCCCCCGACCACCGAAGTGCCGGCCCCCTCCAGCGCTCACAGGGCGTTTATGTAGGTCTATTCCGAAAAACGGCTTTCGCTGCTGGCCTGCTTTGCGATGGTTCGAGCGGCACCTTCCGGCCTGTCCATGCCGACGCTACGGCGTGAGCCAGCGCAAGCCATACCCCAGCGACCTCCCCGATGCCCGATCGGCCCTGATCGAGCCGACTCTGACGGCATGGAGAAAAGCCCGGCTCGACCGCAGGCCCACCGGCCAGCCGGCCAAGGTCGACCTCCGCGATGTGTTCAACGCGATTCTCTACATGAACCGCATCGGAATCCCCTGGAAATACCTCCCGCACGACTTCCCGAACCACGGCACCGTCTACGCCTACTACGCCGCCTGGTGCAACGAGGGAATCTGTAGCGGGCCCGGACAAGGGGTCGGCCGCCGGGACCGACCTTCGGATCGACAGTTGGACAAGGGAGCTCCAGCCGCGGTGGGGGTCGTGTCTCGATTGGAGACCGGCCACCATGGGCTTCAGGCCTCGGCTGTCGTGGGTGTTGGCGGCGGAGACGCCGACGACCAGGGGCAGTCCGTTCGCGTCCGACAGGACGTGCATCTCGGAACCGTGCTTGCCCCGGTCCACGGGGCTCGGACCTGTGAGTTCGCCCCTTTTTTGGCCCGTACGTGGGCGGACTGTCGACGACGCAAGCCGGGTCTTGCCGTGGCGGTCCCTGTCGTGCACGGAGACATCCGGGACGCCCGGAAGCTCCTGCAGGTCCGGGTGAGTTCGGCGCTGCACTTCGCGCAGTAGAAGACCGTCATACGAGCCGTTGTATCCCACCGCCAGCGTGGGTCACGACTGCGTTTCCCCTGCTCAGTCCGCCTGTCCAGCACAGACTGCCGGATGGGTGCGCGGTCGCAGGCGCTCTCCCTGTGGCCCGAACATGATCAGGTATTCGACCGGTCCGCCGGATCCGGCGTTCGCGACTCCATGGGCGGTGCGGGTGTCGAACTCGGCGACGTCCCCGGCGGTCAGGACGAGGTCCTGATCGCCGAGCGCCAGCCATAGCCGCCCGTACAGGACGCACAGCCATTCGTACCCGTCGTGAGAGACCTGCCGCGGCCGCGCCTGCGGCGCATCGACGGCGGGCAGGACGTGCTTGTGGGCGTGCAGGCCCCCCACGTACCTGGTCAGCGGCAGTACCGCCTTGTCGTCGCCGGGACGCTGCGGCACGGGGGCGCGCGCGCCAGCCGCGGCGACGGGTGCGGTGCCGGCCAGCTCGTCCAGGGAGACGTCGTACGCCTTCGCCAGCTGCAGCAGCACCTCCAGGGTCGGCTTGCGCCGGCCGGTCTCGATCCGCGACAGCGTGCTCAGCGAGATGCCGGTCGCACAGCTGACGCCAGTGAGCGTGGCGCCGCGCTGCTCGCGCGCGGCCCGCAGCCGGGGGCCCATGGCCGCCAGCGTGTCGGCTATGCCGTCGTCCGTCACCGTCGCCCCGCTCTCTGCGGCCGTGCCGCCTCCGCCACCCTGTCCTGCAAGTTTGCCAGGATGGCAAGGGTGCTCGCGTCGGGCGGCCGCCGCGCCGCATGATCGGTGGGTAACCGCGGTCGCCCGTGAACCCGAGGAGAAGCCATGCACCAGCCCGCGCCGTCCGCCGACTTGCGCCACCGCACCATCGAGGCACCCGCCGGACGCCTGCACCTGGTCGAGCAGGGCACCGGACCGCTGGTCCTGCTCGTCCACGGCTTCCCCGAGTCCTGGTACTCCTGGCGCCGCCAGCTCCCGGCCCTCGCGGCGGCAGGATACCGGGCCGTCGCGCTGGACGTGCGCGGCTACGGCCGCTCCTCCAAGCCGGCCGCGACGGACGCCTACCGGATGCTCGAACTGGTGGAGGACAACGTCGCCCTGGTGCGCGCCCTGGGCGAGGAGAGAGCGGTGGTCGTCGGGCACGACTGGGGCTCCAACATCGCGGCGGCCTCCGCCCTGCTCCACCCCGAGGTCTTCCGCGCCGTCGGACTGCTGAGCGTCCCCTACGCGCCGCCCGGCGGCCCCCGCCCCACCGACGTCTTCGCGCAGATGGGCGGCGACCAGGAGTTCTACGTCTCCTACTTCCAGGAGCCCGGCCGCGCCGAAGCGGAGATGGAGCCCGATGTCCGGGGCTGGCTCGCGGGCTTCTACGCGGCCCTGTCCGCCGACACCATGCCCGCCCATGGCGAGCCCGACCCGCACTTTGTGGCCCGCACCGGCGGCCGGCTGCGCGACCGCTTCCCCGGCGGCAAGCTGCCCGCCTGGCTGACCGAGGACGACCTCGACGTGTACGCCGGGGAGTTCGAGCGCACCGGCCTGACCGGGGCCCTCAACCGCTACCGCAACATGGACCGCGACTGGAAGGACCTCGCCCAGCACGGCGGCGCCCCGATCAAGCAGCCGTCCCTGTTCATCGGCGGTGCCCTGGACGCCTCCACGACCTGGATGGCCGACGCGATCGACGCCTACCCAGCCACCCTCCCCGGCCTGGCCTCCACCCACATCCTCGACGGCTGCGGGCACTGGATCCAGCAGGAACGCCCCGAGGAGGTCAACCGCCTCCTGACCGCCTGGCTCGCCTCCCTCCAGGGCTGAACCAAGCCATCGAAGGCCGGAAAAGTAGCGCTCTTCGGACGGCTCAGTCCCCGGAGTCCTAGAGGCGACTGCCTATGAACCTCCGCCCCGTGACTGCTCGTTCCGATGCCGCGATACACAACGTGTGGCGGCTTCCCGCTGCCGATGCCATGCGGGGGCACCGAGGCCTGGAAGACCCGAATCGCCACAGCACTCTCCTGCGCCACCCTCGTCGGCTCCGGGCTGCTCGTCGGCTGCCAGAGCGGCGGCGCCGCGAAGGCACCCTCCAAGGCCTCGGCCCCGGCGAAACCCCACGGGTATGTGGAGGGAGCCGAAGAAGCCTCCGAACAGCAGTCCCGACTCGTACTCGCCGACGCGGGCACGGGGGCGGGCAAGGTCCTGGACCTGATCACCGAGGACATCACGTCACTCGAGGGCAGTGACGACGTACAGGGTCTGCGCACCGACGGCCGGTTCGCCTACCTGAGCACCGCCGGCGGCACACACGTCGTCGACACCGGTGCCTGGACGGTGGATCACGGCGCCCACGTCCACTACTACCGCGCCGCGATTCGCGACGTAGGACCCATCCCTGGGACGGACGCCGCCTACATCCACAGCGATCAGGCCGTCACCGCGGTTTCCTCCTCACAGGCCGGCACCCAACTGCTCGACCGCATGAAGCTCGAGGACGGCACCGTCCCGTTTGGCAGCGCGCTGATCGGCGCGGGCAGCGGGGCGGTCGTCCCCTACAAGGAGCATCTGCTGGTCACATCGGCGGGCGCCGGGAAAGGCCCCGTTGAGGTCCGCGACCGGGAGGGTGCACGGGTCACCGCACTGAAGGCGCCGTGTACCCAGGTGCGCGGCGAGGCCGTCACCCGCCGGGGCGTGGTGTTCGGATGTGCCGACGGCGCGCTGCTGGTCAGCGAGGACAAGGGCACGTTCGACGCCGAGAAGATCCCGTACGGCACGGCGGTGAGGGCCTCGGAGCGGGCCGTCGACTTCCACCACCGGGCGGGCAGCACCACGCTCGTGGCCAGGTCAGGCGATGACGCCGTCCGGGTCCTCGATGTCACCGACCGCGCCTGGACGCGCATCGAAACCGGCCCGGTCGTGGCCGCCAATACCGCCGGAGAGGGTTCTCCGCTGCTCGCGCTCGGCACCGACGGTGTGCTCACCGCCTACGACATCGCCACCAAGAAGAGCGTCGCCCGTGAGGAACTCCTCCCGAAGGGAGCCGAGTCCGTCGCCATCGAGGTCGACACCGCCCGCGCGTACGTCAACGACGCCGCGGCACGGAAGGTCTACGAGATCGACTACAACGACCGGCTTCGGCTCGCCCGGACCTTCCCGCTCGACTTCGCCCCGACGTACATGGCGGAGACCGGCCGATGAGTACCGATTCCGCGACTGTGCACAGGCGTTGGGTACCTATGCGTCTCCTTCTCGCCTCCCTGGCCGTCGTATTGCTCCTGGGGTGAGCGGTTGCGCGGGAATCGAGCAAGGCCGCCCCTCGGTGGTCGTCACCACGAACATCCTCGGTGACATCACCCGCAACATCGTCGGCGACGAGGCCGAGGTGACCGTGCTGATGCAGGCCGGCGCCGATCCGCACTCCTTCGGTGTCTCGGCTCCGCAGGCGGCGTCCATCGAGCAGGCCGATCTGGTCGTATACAACGGCCTCGGCCTGGGGGAGAACGTTTTGCGTCATGTGGAGGCCGGCGTCTCCACCCTGGCGGTCGGGGACGCCGTCGATCCGATCACCAATACGGCCGGCGATCCCGCCGACGAGCCCGACCCTCACTTCTGGACGGACCCCGAGCGGGTCCGCAAGGCCGTCTGGCTCATCGCGGATCATGTCACCGAGCACGTGAGGGGCGTCGACAAGGCCGTCGTCGAGAAGAACGCGTCCGCCTACGGAGCGCAAGTCACCGAACTCACCGCGTGGATGCGAAAACAGTTCGACGAAATCCCGTCCGATCAGCGCAAGTTGGTGACCAACCACCATGTCTTCGGCTATCTGGCCCAGCGTTTCGGATTCCGGATCGTCGGCGCGGTGATCTCGAGCGGGACCACCCTCGCGTCGCCGAGCGCCTCGGACCTCAAGTCCCTTGCCACCACTATCGAGACGGCGGGCGTAGAGGCGATCTTCGCGGACCTCGGTGACACGAAGCCGAAGGCCGAGACGTACACCTCCGCCGCCCCGCACCGTGGTGTCGCCATCCAGCTCGCCGACGGCAAGCTGGTGACCACCCTCGGTACGCAGGAGAGGCGCGTCGGCATCGCCGTACTGGACAAGGACCGCAAGGAGATCACCCGCAACGAGGAGTGCCCCGGCGTCCACGGGGCGACGACCGCGCAGGGCGAGACGGTCGTCATCGGCTGCGAAGACGGCGTCCTGATCTACAGGGACGGCGCCGTCACGAAGTTGAAGAGCCCCACGAAGTACGGCCGGATCGGCGACCAGGCCGGGTCCGACGAGTCCCCCATCGTCCTCGGCGACTACAAGAAGGACAAGGACGCCGAGCCGGAACGCCCGGAGCGGGTGTCGCTCATCGACACCGGGACGGGCACGATGCGGCTCGTCGACATCGGTACGAGCTACACCTTCCGTTCGCTGGCACGCGATCCGCACGGTGAGGCGCTCGCCCTGGGCACCGACGGCAGCATCCATGTCATCGACCCCGCCACGGGCAAGGTGGCCAAGAAGATCTCCGCCCTCGGTTCGTGGCAGGAGCCGCTGGACTGGCAGCAGCCCCGCCCGGCGCTGTTCGTGCGCGACCACACGGCGTACGTCTCCGACCCGTCGAGCAAGAAGCTGCTGGCCATCGACATCGAGTCGGGCAAGCAGCTGGCCTCGACGGAGCTACCGAAGGCCCCCGACGAGCTGAGTGGCGTCAAGCAGCACTGCCCCTCTCCCGAAGCACGAGGAGCGCGTTCCCGCCGGGCGGGAGCGCGCTCCTCCTGTTGTCCTGCGAGGTCCCCGCGCCCCCACGACAGCGCCCCATCGGCCGGGGCGGCCATCGGGCCGGGAAAGGGCGACGGGTGGTGG
>NZ_JBHVFF010000259.1:0-12752 GCF_042801895.1 Streptomyces sp. NPDC057543
GTGTCAGCCCGCTCCGGGCCCGGTGCCGGGGCACGCGACCCCCGCGTGACGCCGCAGATGTGCGTGCCGGGCGTCTGGAGCCCGGCCAAGATCTGCTCCTAGGGGCCGTACCAGACCGTGGTCGCGTTGCAGAACTCACGGATGCCGTGTCCGGCGAGTTCCCGTCCGTAGCCGGAGCGCTTCACTCCACCGAAGGGCAGTGCGGGGTGGGACGCCGTCATGCCGTTGAAGAAGACACCGCCCGCCTCCAGATCGCGCACGCAGCGGCCGGCCTCCTCCGCGTCACGGGTCCAGACGTTGGAGCTGAGGCCGAAGGGACTGTCGTTGGCGAGTTCCAGGGCTTCGTCGAGCCCTTCGACGCGGTAGAGCGTGGCGACGGGGCCGAAGGTCTCCTCGCGGTGGATGCGCATGGCGGGCGTGATCCCGGTGAGGACGGTGGGGGCGTAGAACCAGCCGCGCTCCAGCTCCGGGCCCAGGCCGTCGGGCCTGCCGCCGCCGCACAGCACCCGCGCCCCCTGCCGTACCGCGTCGTCCACCAGCTCCTCCAGATCGGCGCGGCCCTGTTCGCTGGAGAGGGGGCCGACATCGGTGGCTTCCTGGAGCGGGTCGCCGACGGTCAGATCGCGCATGCCCACGGTGAACCGCTCGGCGAACTCGTCGTACACCTCCGTGTGCACGATGAACCGTTTGGCGGCGATGCAGGACTGCCCGTTGTTCTGCACCCGGGCGGTCACGGCCGTACGGGCGGCCCTGGCGACGTCCGCCGACGGCAGGACGAGGTACGGGTCGCTGCCGCCCAGTTCCATGACGGTGTGCTTCACCTCGTCGCCGGCGATGGACGCGACCGAGCGCCCGGCCGGTTCGCTGCCGGTGAGGGTGGCGGCGGCGACCCGGCGGTCGCGCAGGATCGACTCGACCGCTCCGGATCCCACCAGCAGGATCTGGAAGCATCCCGCCGGATATCCGGCCCGGCGGAACAGGCCCTCCAGGTACATCGCCGTCTGCGGGACGTTGGACGCGTGCTTGAGCAGGCCCACGTTCCCGGCCATCAGCGCGGGTGCGGCGAACCGGACGACCTGCCAGAGCGGGAAGTTCCACGGCATCACGGCGAGGACTGCGCCCAGCGGGCGGTAGTGGACATACGCCCGGGACGCGCCGGAGTCCCGCACATCGGCCGCCGACGGGTGCTCGTCCGCGAGGAGTTCCTCCGCATGGGCCGCGTACCAGCGCATCGCCTTCACGCATTTGGCGGCCTCCGCGCGGGCCGCCTTGACGGGTTTGCCCATCTCGGTGGTCATGGTGCGCGCGATGTCCTGCTGGTCCTCTTCGAGGTGGCCCGCGGCGGCGTTCAGCAGGTGGGCCCGTTCGCCGAATCCGGTGGCGCGGTACTGCCGGAACGCGCTCACGGCGGCATCGAGCTTCTGCTCGATCTCGGTCTCCGCGAGCGCGTCGAACGTCCTGAGGGTCTCGCCGTTCGCGGGGTTGACCGTCGCGATGGGCATGGCTCTGCTCTCCTTGCCTCGGTACTTCGACCGTGCCGCGCCGTGCGCCGTGCCGCAACGCGGACCCCGCCGGGCGGATACCCCACCGGCGCGGACCGTGCGTGCGGTGTGCACGCCGTCCGCGCCGGGAGGGTGAAGCGCTCAGCGGGTACGAGAAGGTGGGTGACCCGCCTCAGACGAGAGCGGGGGCGGTGTCGGACGCCACCGTCGTTTCGGGAACGGGCTCCGGGACGGCGGCCGGCGGCCGGCGGAACTCCAGCACACCGGGCAGCGGCGCCGTCGGCACCGGCTCGACGGGGCGCGGCTCCTTCGCGTACCGGGTGAACCAGACGACCTTGCCCTCGGCGGTACGGCAGGTGCCCCAGCTGTCGCTCAGCGCCATGACGCGGCTGAGACCGCCGCCACCGGTGCTGAGCAACCGCGGCATCTCGGCACCGTTGTCGGCCACGGAAACCGTGAGATGCCGCCCTGACCAGCGGAGTTCGACGACACAGTTGTTGTCACCGACATGCCGGTGGACGTTGGTCAGCAGTTCCTCCACACCCCGGCACACCGGCCGGATGTGGAGTTCGAGACTCCAGTGGCGTAGGTGCGCTGCGACTATTCGCCGCAGCTGGCACACACGCTCTGCCGAAACCTGGAGTTCGACCGAGTAGTGCCGGTCGAGTTGAACGGTCATCGTCGAGGCTCCTCACATCGAGGCCCACTGACTTCGCCTCATTGAACCAACGACCCCCCGAATACGAAGAGTGAGCAAACGACAATTCTGGGTCACTCCACAGGGTGACTCGGCAGAGCCGGTTGCGCAACACAAGGGACGGCGGACCGGCCGTACGGAGAGGATCCGCCCAGGTCACAGCAGATACGGCAGCAATGTGTCCGGGGTGATCGGGAGGCTGCGCAACCGGACGCCGGTGGCGTGCCGCACCGCGTTGCCGACAGCCGCCGCGGCGCCGACGATGCCGATCTCGCCGATGCCCTTGCTGCCCATCGGGTTGAGATGCGGGTCGACCTCGTCGATCCAGTCCACCTCGATGTCCGGTACGTCGGCGCAGACCGGCACGTGGTAGGAGGCCAGATCGCTCTCGGTGAAGTCGCCGAAGGCGGGGTCCATGGTGCTGGACTCGGTCAGGGCCATGCCGATCCCCATGGTCATTCCGCCGGTGAACTGGGAGCGTGCGGTACGGGGGTTGAGGATGCGCCCGGCGGCGAAGACGCCGAGCATCCGCCGCACCCGCACTTCTCCGGTGCGGGAGTCGACGGCGACCTCGGCGAAGTGCGCTCCGAACGCGTGCCGGGCGTAAGGGGATTCCGCCGACGTCTCCTGTTCGGTGTCCGCGAAGGCGGTCAGTCCCCCGGCGGGCAGGGGGCCGGTTCGCTCGCGCAGTTGCCGCAGGAGGTCCGTGGACGCCTTGTGCACGGACCAGCCCCAGGAGGCCGTGCCCGAGGAGCCGCCGGCCAGCGGAGCGTCGGGCAGTTCACTGTTGCCGATGTCGATCCGGACGTTCTCGATCGGGGTCTCCAGCACGGAGGCGGCGATCTGCGCGAGTACGGTGCGGGCGCCGGTGCCGATGTCGGTGGCGTTGACCCGGATGAGGTACGAGCCGTCGGGTGCCGCGTGCGCCGAGGCACTGGAGGCCAGGATGTACACGGGGTACGTGGCGGCGGCGACGCCCGTACCGAGCAGCAGCGGCCCCTCTTCGCGGACCGCGGGGCGGGCATCGCGGTCGTACCAGCCGAAGCGTGCGACGCCCTTCTCCAGGCAGGCCGCGAGGCCGCGGCTGCTGAACGGGCGGCCGGAGTCGGGTTCGGTCACCGGGTCGTTGCGCAGCCGCAGTTCGACGGGGTCCATGCCGAGGGCCGCGGCGAGTTCGTCCATGGCGGATTCCAGCGCGTACAGGCCGGGGGCCTCGCCCGGTGCGCGCATCCAGGAGGGGCTCGGCACGTCCAGGGCGGTCACCCAATGGGCGGTACGGCTGTGGTCGGATCCGTACATGACCCGGGTCGGTACGGCTGCCTGCTCGACGAATTCCTTGACGGTGGAGGTCTGGGTGACGACCTCGTGGGTGATCGAGGTGAGGGTGCCGTCGAGTTCGGCGCCGAGCCGGACGTGCTGCACGGTGGGTGCGCGGTGACCGACCACGGCGGCCATCTGGCGGCGGGGCAGGGCGATCTTGACGGGGTGCCCGGTGTGGCGTGCGGCCATGGCGGCGAGGACGGCCTGCGGGCGCGGCGTGCCCTTGGAGCCGAAGCCGCCGCCGACGTGTTCGGAGACCACGGTGACCTGCTGCGGGCGGAGTCCGAACGCGATGGCGAGGCTGTCGCGGACCTTCGTGGAGCCCTGACTGGCGTCGTGGACGGTCAGCCTGCCGTCGTCCGTCCACTGCGCGGTGGAGGCGTGCGGCTCCATGGGGTGGTTGTGCAGCGCGCCGAGAGTGTAGGTGACGTCGACCTGTACAGGTGCGGTGGCAAAGGCCCGTTCGGCGTCGCCGCGTTCGCGGACGGTGGGGTAGTCGCCGTTGACGACCTTCGGGGTGTACAGGCCGGGGTGGTCCTCGGTGAGCAGGACGTCGTGCCCGGTGGGCTCGTAGGAGATCCGCAGCGCCTCGGCCCCGGCGCGGGCCCGGTCGAGCGTGTCGGCCACCACGAGCGCGATGTGCCAGCCCCGGTGCGGGACCCGGTCGTCCTGGAGGACGGCAAGAATCGGGTCGTCGGGCTGCTTCAGCCTCGGGGCGTTGTCGTGGGTGAGGACGGCGCGCACGCCCGGCAGGGCCAGCGCCTTGTCGGCGTGGATGGCGCTGACGCGGCCGCGGGCGATGGTGGCGGGGACGGGCCAGCCGTACAGACAGCCCGGCGGGGTGTGCTCGGCGGCGTAGCGGGCGGTGCCCGTGACCTTGTCCCGGCCCTCGCGGCGGACGACGGGGGTGCCCAGGGGTGGAGGGGCCTGGCTCATGACGGGTCCTCACGTCTGCTGGTCGGCGTATCTGCGATTGCTCAGCTGTCGGCGGCGAGTTCGGCCAGCGCATCGACGGCCAGGCTGCGGGCGAGGCCCACTTTGAACGCGTTGTCGCGCAGGGGCCGGGCCGCGGCGAGTTCGGCGTCCACGGCGCGGGCGAAGGTCTCGTCGGTGGCCGGTGCGCCCCGGAGCACGTCCTCCGCGGTGTGTGCGCGCCAGGGCCGGTGGGCGAGTCCTCCGAAGGCCAGCGCCGCATGCTCGATCCGGCCGTCGCGGACGCTCAGTACCGCGGCGACGGATGCGAGGGCGAAGGCGAACGAGGCGCGGTCGCGGGCCTTGCGGTAGAGGGATCCAGCGCCGTCGGGGCGCGGTGGGAGGACCACCTCGGTGATGAGTTCTCCCACCCTGATCTCGGTGTCCCGGTGAGGGGTGTCGCCCGGAAGGCGGTGGAATTCTGCGGCGGGTACGGTCCGTTCGCCGTCCGCCCCGTGCAGGTGGACGCCGGCGTCGAGGGCGGACAGGGCGACAGCCATGTCGGACGGATGGGTGGCGACGCAGTGCTCTGAGTGGCCGAGTACGGCGAGGTCACGGTGGACGCCTTCGCGGGCGGGGCAGCCGGTGCCGGGTTCCCGCTTGTTGCACGGTTTGGATGTGTCCTGGAAGTACGGGCAGCGGGTGCGCTGCAGCAGGTTGCCGCCGGTCGTGGCGGTGTTGCGGAGCTGCCCGGAGGCGCCGGACAGCAGGGCCTGCGACAAGGCGGGGTAGCGGGTGCGCACCGCGGGATGGGCGGCCAGGTCGCTGTTGCGTACGGTCGCGCCGATGCGCAGCCCGCCGTCGTCGGTGTCGGCCACCCGGTCCAGGGGCAGTCGGCTGATGTCGATGAGCAGCTCGGGGGTTTCCACCCCGAGCTTCATCAGGTCGACGAGGTTGGTGCCGCCGCCGAGGAATCCGGCGCCGGGATGGGCGCTGCTCTCGCGGACCGCTTCCTCGGCGGACCGGGCGCGCAGGTAGGAGAAGGGTTTCATGGCGCCACGTCCTCGATCGCCTCGACGATACGGGGGTAGGCGCCGCAGCGGCACAGGTTGCCGCTCATCCGCTCGCGGATCTCGGGGGCGTCGAGCGGCACCGGGGCCGATACGGGCGCGCTGCGTGCGGTGACATGGGACGGGAAGCCGTCCGCCGCCTCGCCGAGCACGCCGACGGCCGAGCAGATCTGGCCGGGTGTGCAGTAGCCGCACTGCAGGGCGTCGCGGTCCAGGAAGGCTTCCTGGACGGGGTGGAGCCGGTCTCCATCGGCAAGGCCCTCGACGGTGGTGATGCGGGCGCCGTCGTGGGCGACGGCGAGCAGCAGGCAGCTGTTGGCGCGCCGCCCGTCGACGATGACGGTGCACGCCCCGCACTGTCCGTGGTCGCAGCCCTTCTTCGCGCCGGTGAGGTCGAGGTGTTCGCGCAGGGCGTCCAGGACCGTGGTGCAGTGATCGAGCGTCAGGGTCTGCTCGGTTCCGTTGATGTGCAGGGTCAGGGTGGAGCGTTCACCGGTTGCTCCCGGCTGTCGCGCACCGTCGTCCCGCCCACGAGAGGGGTCCACTCACTCGCACCTTTCAGAGGTGGCCTTTTTTCCGTTTTCTACCAGACGTGCCCTGCCTTCCCGCTTCATTGCTCCCTCGCCGGGCGGTGGCCCGCCCGCCTATCGGCTCCCGCTGTCGCGGTGGCTCCGGTGGCTTTCCAGGCGGAGGCGTACCTCTTCCTCCTGGTCTCCGGAAACCGTCCCGACGACGCGTACGTCGAAGGCGTGCGCCAGGCTCCGCCGGAGCCGTTCGACCGCCCAGTAGCCGCCCTGCACATCGATCTTCACCGGTGCGCCGAGTGCGACCGGTCCCGAGATCACTCTCTCCTCGGTGACGTCGACGGTCGCCACCCATGCCGTGGGGCGCCTCTCCGCGAGCTTCCTCGGTACGTCGACAGAGGCCCGGTCGGTGGTGAAAGCGGCCCGCAGCGCGTCGAAAACCATCCGCGCGTCGCCCGTGTCGCACCCGCTGATGACGACCGTGACCTCCTGTCCGTGCAGGCTCTCCTCCGGCTTCCTCTCCTTGATGGTGTTCACCGCGGCTCCTTCCGTTCGGCGTTGTGTGGTGCGCCCCCGCGCTGGGGGCCGACGGTGTAGACGGGGTCCTCGGCGGAGGCGATGCCCGCGGCGAGGATCCCGAAGCGTGTGCAGGCCGAACCCGCGAGCAGCGCGAGCCCGGCGGCGGAGCGGCCGTGGCCGCCGAGGAGCGCCGCGCCCACGGCACCGGCGGCGGTCGGGACGCGGGCGGAACGCAGCAGCGCACCGGCCCTCCCCCGGCCCCAGCACCTGGTGGTGGCGGGACGGTCCCGTGGTGAGCTGGAGGCTCGCGGATCCCTTGGGCCAGAGCCGCCCGCGGCTGATCGGCGAATCGGGATCACCCTCGATCCGTACGACCCGGTCGTCCTCGACGTACACCTGCTGACCGCAGCCCACCGCGCAGTACGGGCGGACGGACTGCACCACGCGGTCGGACGTGGCGGTACGGGGCCGGCGAAGGGCTGTCGCGGGCGACATCGCGGCACGCCCTCTGCCCAGCGGATCACCGCCGGTCAACTGCCGGTAGACCGGCCACCGGCTGAGCGGATTCGGTACTCCCATCGCTTCCCTCCCGCGAATTCAGGATCCTCTCCAGGCTCACCCCGCTGCCGGGCGACGGCGACACGAGGCCGCCGGCAGGCGGACGGGCCGAGGCGCCGGGCCCGGCCCGCCGGGCACCCGGCACCACCGAAACACTTTTAGTTTCATATCCACTTAAAACATGAATTCGTAGTCATTACCGACTGACGCCTGCCCCTCGGGGTATCCGGGAGGCATGGACGTATCGAACGGAGACCTCAGTTCACTGGCCCTCACCCTCGCCGACGGGCGCGGCGCGGTCGGCGTGGTGATGGGCATCATCGGAGTGGCTCTGGTGGCCATGCTGATCGGCGGCTTCTGGCTGGGCAAGAAGCGCCGGGCCCAGGAGCCGCCGCCGCCCCGGCCCGAGGACCAGCCACCGCGGCCGGACCACCGGAGCCACGTCGAGCAACGCGATGTCCACGTCGACGACAGCTTCCCGCCCAACGGCCGGGGGCTGTCCCCCTATGAGCTCGGTGACCGCGGGAACCAGCCCATCCATCGCGACACCGACGAGCAGCGCGACTGACCTCCCGGCGACCGGGAGCTCGGTCCCCGCACCACGCCGCAACGGCGTGCGCGGCGCCGCCGCGTGTTGCGGGAGGGACCGCCCGCGGTGAGGCTGGTGAGGCTCCGACGGCCACCGGCACACGCAGGCCGCAGAACCGATGAAGGCAGTTGGGACCATGACCGGAAGCCATCCCGGGGCGGCGTCGATGCCGGCACCGCTGACCGGATCCGCAGCGCCCTGCTGGGTCAATCTCATGACCCGCGACCTGGAATCGGCGCAGCAGTTCTACGCCGCCGTGCTGGGCTGGAACTTCCGGCCGGGCAAGCTGGGGCAGGAGTTCTCCGTCGCACGCCGCGGGGATGTGCCGGTCGCCGGCATCGGCGCGGTGGCGACCGCCTACCGGGTGGCCGTTGCCTGGACGCCCTACTTCGCCGTCCCCGACGCCGACGCGGCGGCCTCACGCATCCGTGAGCGCAGCGGCACGGTCGCGGTGGGGCCGCTCGCACTCGGCAAGGGGCGCGGGGCGCTGGCGGCCGATCTCGACGGTGCGGTGTTCGGCATCTGGGAGCGGACCGAGCCCGCGACCTCGCCCCCGGCGCCGGACGGATACTCGCACGCCTGGCTGCGGCTGCACACGAGGAACGCCTTCGACGCGGCGATCTTCTACGGCGGGGTGCTCGATTGGGCGAGCGGTCGCCCCGGATGCTGCGAGGTGTCGTACGAGAAGGACGAGGTCATCGTCGACTGCAACGGGCGCCGGCTCGCCCGGATCAGCTCCGGTGCAGTGGAGGCGGCACCCGATCCGCTGGTCCGTCCGCACTGGCAGGTCCACTTCCCCGTCGCCGATGTGGCGGCCACGGTCGAGGCGGCACGGCAGAACAACGGCAGCCTGGTCGAACAGCGTCGGCTGGGGCAGGGCACCGAGGCGACCCTGCTGGACCCGGACGGCGGGCTCTTCACGGTCACGGACGTCCGGGACCCCGATGCGGGTGATGCGGGCTGATCCGGCCGCCCCGTACAGCGGTCATTTCTCGCGTTCGCGCGAGGAGCGGGCCACCGCCCGGGCGGGGATCACGAACCAGCAGATCAGGAACCACAGCGCCATGCCGGCGACCAGCCACAGGGCGAGGGAGTTGTGCAGGGCCACCCGCAGGATCAGCAGCAGGGTGGAGCACATGGTGCACAGCAGCAGGACCAGTCCGAGCACGGTCAGCCGGGACGCCCAGGCGACCGTCTGCGGCTTGAGCCGCCGTCCTGCGACCAGGCGGTGGTACGACACGGGCCCGATCAGGGCGGCAGCTGTGGCGGAGCCCAGCATCACGGTGACCACGTAGATGGTGCGGTCGATGTCCGACAGCTCGGCGAAGCGCGGCTGGAAGACGACGGCGAGCAGGAAGCCGAACAGGATCTGGACGCCCGTCTGGGCGACCCGCAGTTCCTGGAGCAGTTCCCCCCACCGCCGGTCCGCCCGTTCCTCGGGCGTCTCGTCACGGCCCGTGTCGCGGTCCCGGCCGCCGGGGTCGTGGGATGTCGATGTCACCGTGAGCCTCCGTCCCGATGCGCACAGTGCATCGCCTGTTCCTCCTCAACCACCGTAGACCTGACGGCGATCACGCCGTGCCCTCGACGACCCGTCCGGACGCATCTAGGATCTTGAGTACGGCATCGCGCGCCGGTCACCGGCCGGGTGAGGCGTGGAGGTGCCCGTGAGATGCCTGTTGGAGGCATTCCACAGTGTCAGTCGAGTTGAATCACACCATCATTTCCGCCCGGGACAACCGGGTGTCCGCCGAGTTCCTCGCGGACATACTGGGCCTGGAAGTCGGCACGGAATGGGGCCCGTTCGTCCCGGTCGCCACCGCGAACGGCGTCACCCTGGACTTCGCGACCGTTCCCGAAGCGTCGATCACCCTGCAGCATTACGCCTTCCTCGTCTCGGAACCGGAGTTCGACAGGGCGTACGCCCGCATCAAGGAACTCGGGCTCACCTACTACGCGGACCCGCATCGCAAGCATCCGGGCGAGATCAACCACAACGACGGCGGCCGAGGCGTGTACTTCCTCGATCCCGCCGGTCACGCCATGGAGATCATCACGCGTCCGTACGGGGGCTTCCCCTCATAACACGGCGTAAGGGAAAGGGGGTTCGGCCGGAATCCGAGTGCGCGGATTCCGGCCGCACCCTTCTCCCGTCGGTTCAGATGACCGGCAGCACCAGTTCCGGACGGTCCCACATCACAGCGGGAGGGTTGGCGGCGAGGGTGCCGGTGCGCCGGGCGCCCACACTCCGGTAGAAGCCTTCGGCGGGCGGATGCGAGACGATTCGGACGCCGGTCAGGCCGGTGCGCCGCGCCTCCTCGCGCAGATGCGCGACGAGCAGCCGCCCGATGCCGACACCCTGTGCGTCGTCGGCGACGAACATGAGGTCGAGTTCCGGCGGGTCGAGGATCAACGCGTAGAAGCCGAGGAGCCGCTCGGTGCCGGACTCGACGGCCGCGAAGACCTGGTGGGTCTCGATGTAGTCGGGCCCCACCCGGTATCCGGCGACCATGGCGGCGTAATGGCCCTCGTAGGCGCGGGAGGTCCTGACCAGCCGGGTGAGGCGCCGGGCGTCCTGTGCGGTCGCGCGTCTGATCCGTACGCCCTCGCGACGCGCACCGGCACCCGTGCGCGTCATGCTCGATCCCATAGAGGGAGTATTACGCATCCGATTGCGTGTCCGGGACGTGCCCGGTCGCGGGGCCGTTGCCTCCGAGCCCCCGGTCCGCGGCTACGACGAGCGGCGGGCCGAGCGCCACTCCTCGACCATGGCGTCGATGTCGAACGGCTTGAGGTTCAGCAGGGGCCCCGGCGGCGGCCGTCGAACAGCTGCCCGGATCTTCTCGTTGACCTCGGCCAGCATGCGCCGCACGTCCGCCTCCGTCCGCGCCCCGGACACGGCCTCGCGCACGTCCTCCGCCTCCTTGCGCAGCGCCAGGACCGGCGGTAGCGCCGATACCCCCCTCCCGCTGCATCTTCCGCTTGATCCACCAGGTCTCGTCGTACGGCGCGTCGAGGGAGTCGAGAGGCGCTTTCTACAAATAGTTCTCTGACCAGCGATGATGACTGTCCGTAGAACTGGACATGAAAGAGCCCCTGGCAGTCACCACCAGGGGCTCAGCATGGAGGCAGTTTCCTTACCATCATTGTTTCATTCTGTCAACTGCTGCTCCACTCGCTCCAACCGGCACCCTGCGACGTCGATGACAGCCTGACAGGAGTGAGACAGGAAGAGCAGAGCAGAGATCAACTCCGCCCGGGTGACATCCTTGTCCACTGCCAGGGCACGCGCTCTGGCCACATCCTCCGTGGCTACCTCCAAGACCTTCTCCTCTGCGGCAGAGGCGATCGCTGCCACCACTCCACCCGGCTGACAGAAGGCTGTCTTGCCGCTGCCATCGGCCGGCATCCTCTGTAGCTGCATTGCCTGTCTCCCCTCGGTAGTCCTGGACTCCGAGGCTACGCACCTTGCTATAGCTCGCTATCCCTCGCCGTAGATGATCACAGCACGCACTGTTGACCTATGACAGAGCTTGATCCCACCCGCGCCAAGTGGGTGCAGATGGTGGCCGTGATTGAGTCCCGCATCAGCGATGGGACCTATCCGCCAGGGTCCAAGCTGCCTGGCATCCTCGCCCTGTGTGGTGAGTTCAGCGTGGCTCAGGTGACCGCAAGGAAGGCTCTGAGTGACCTACGGGGCCGGGGCCGTATCCGGACAGAGAACGGCATCGGTTCGTTCGTCCTGTAGTCGTCGTCTGACCGCTTTCCCGCTCGCAACCATCAATGAATGAATGATCTACTGAGGTTGAACTCGGGATGTCGTGTTGCTGATCAGGTGGGTCTGATGGTCAGGCCGGTCTCGGTGAGGCAGCCGTCTATGAGGTGGCTGCGGAACTGGATGTGCCGCAGGCCGCGCCGGACGGTCTGGACAAGGTGTTCTGGGGTGCTGAAAGCGACGTTGGAGAGCCACCCGCGCCGTAGAAGCGACCAGATCCCTTCGACGGGGTTGAGGTCGGGTGCGTAGGGCGGCAGGTAGTAGATGGTCAGCCAGTCCCGGGCTTCGGCGAACTCCCTCAGTCCGGCGGCCTTGTGGACGTTGAGGTTGTCCCAGACCAGCACGATCGGGCCGCCGAGCTGCTGGTGGGCGGCGATCAGCAGGTCGCGGTAGTCGCGCCAGGAGAAGCTCTTGCGCCCGTCACGGTTGCCGTCGTCGCGGCGGGGCCGGTAGATCAGCCGAGAACGGTGGCCGGGTTTGTAGCAGGTCAGGGCGGCGATGGATATGCGTCTGCGGGAACGTCCGCGGACCCGTACTACCGGGGTCCGGCCGCGTGGCGACCAGGTCTTTGCGTGCGGCGGCGTCATGGAGAATCCGGCTTCGTCCTCGAAGACGAGCCAGGCTCCACGGGCCGCCGCGAGCCTTCCGCGCAGGGCCACACCTCCTTGACCCACCCCGCGACCGCGTCGTCGTCCCGCTCCATCGCTCTGCGGGCCGGTACCTGGCAGGACCAGCCGTTGCGTACCAACAGCTTCCGCACGCCCTGGATCGTGTACGTCAGGTGGAAGCGTCGCCCGATCACTGTCTTGACCCGGCTGAGAGTCCAACGCTGGTCCTCCCAGCCATGCGCCGCCGGCCCCTTGGCCAGCTCCGCCTCAAGCTGCGTGAACTGCTTCTCGCTCAGCCTCGGCAGCGACGCCGGCCCCTGCGATCGCAAGGATCGTGGGCCACCCTCGGCCCACGCGTGACGCCATCGCTGGACCGAGCGGACACTGACTCGCAGATCTCTGGCGATCGCTGAACTGCCCTCGCCCAAGGCGAACCGCTCGGCCGCCTTGAGCCGTAACTCCTCGCGGAACTGCTGCCGTTCGACGGTCAGCCCGCCCCCTTGTGGATACCGCATGACTTCGGTGATACCGCAGCCACCGACAAGTCGTCACCCCCTACGACACCACGAGTTCAGCCTCAGTAGCTACTGCGGATGAACTCGTGATGTCGTCTGCGACGATCAGGGGTTGATCGTCAGTCCTGTTTCGGTGAGGCAGCCGTCTATGAGGTTGCTGCGG